>NZ_JAAGPM010000118.1:0-25212 GCF_017104865.1 Burkholderia sp. Ac-20349 | reverse complement strand
CACCGCTCCCGTCACGGTGCCGACCGCCGACGTGAGCGCACCGGCCGGGTTGCTGCCGCCCGTTGCGCCGCCGAGTGCGCCCGTCGACAAAAGCCCCGTGACCGGCGCGAGCGGACTCGTCGCGGCGCCGCCGCCGCCCAGCAGCGTCGTGCCGGCGGTAGCCACCGTGTTGCCGGTCGCAGTCACGACGTTGCCGACGCCGGTCGTCACCGGATTCCCGCCGGTTTTCGCGATCGTCGTGCCGGCGTTCGCGACGCCGTTGCCGACCGTCGTCACGAGGTTCGTGAGCGGCGCGCCGAGCGGCGTGCTCGACGCAACGGTCTGCGTGACCGAACCGACCGTCGACGTGATCGGCGTGATCGCCGAGCTGGCGGCGCCCGTGATCTGCGCGACCGGGCCCGTGGACAGCTGAGTGCCGAGCGTCGCGCCGCCGCCGGCGAGCGTGTTGCCCAGCGTCGTGATCGCGCCGCCGACCGGCGACGTGACGGGTGCGAGCGGTGCCAGCGCCGACCCGCTCGCGCCGAGGCTCGACACGACGCCGCCGGTCGCGGCTACCGCGTTGCCGAGGTTGGTGACCACGCCGCCGGTGCTCGCGACCGTCGTGCCGACCGGGTTCGACGATGCGCCGAGCTGGCCGAGCCCCGAGCCGAGGCCGGTGCCGAGCGTGGTGACGGCCGCGCCGGCATCCTGCACGACCGTGCCGAGACCTTGCGTGGTCGACGCATTGGTGCCGGGCAGCGACTGGCCCGCGATCGTCGTGCCGACGCCCGATACCGCGCCGCCCGCGGCCGTCACGATGTTGCTCGACGAGTCGATCGTCTGGCCGAGCGCGTTGGCGGATGCGCCGCTGCCCGCCGAGCCGGTGCCCGAACCGCTGCCGCTGCCCGTGCTGCCGACGGTCGAGCCGCTGCCGGAACCGCTGCCCGAGCCGTTGCTCGTGCCGCCGGTCGTGGCCGTCGTGTCGCCCGAACCCGATCCTGCGCCGCCGGTGCCCTGGCTCAGCGAGCCGGAGCCGCCGCACGCGGACAGCGACATCAGCGCTGCGACGCCAGCCGCGATCATGATCATTCGGAGTCCTGCCTGATGGGTGGTCGGCGTATCCATGTCGTCCTCGTATTCATTGGAGAGTGGGGTCAGGCGGCCTTCGCGTGCGTCGATGTGTCGTCGCTGCGATGGGGAAGCGGCTGGCGCATTGTTGGTTGTCTCCCTGATTGACCTGTCGCCGTGTCGCGTGTTCGCCCGTATCGGAATCCGGAACACCTGTCGGACGGGCGGTTTGCATTCTTTCGTCTTGCTTGCTGATCGCGCCGGAAAACACCGGATTCCTGGCGATCAGAGTAGATCCGCCGATGCGAGCCGTCTTTTAATGATCGTTAAATTGAAGTAAGCGTCCGATTCACTGCGGAAATCGGGGTAATCACCGTCGACGCGGCGCGAATCGTGTGAGTGGGTGCCGCTGGCGCGGTGTCGCGCGTTGGCGAAGGGGGGCGGAGGGAGGCGGAGGGAGGCGCCGCGCCGGCCTGGCCCGCCGTGGCGGCGGGCAGGCGCGGGCGTTGCGCGAGGGGCGATGAAACCGGAAACTCAGGCTTCCGGATACCACGCGTCGCTGAATTCGCTGACCTTGACGTCGGACAGTTCCGGCCGTGCGGCCAGCCAGCCGCGCACGAGCTCGCGATCGGCGTCGGTCGTCGTGCCGCGCGGCGCGCCGGAAATCACGTAAGCGCCGATGCCTTCGTCCGCCGACGCGACGGTCAGCAGCCCGTTCGCTTCGACGAAGTCGATGAACGCGTCGATCAGTTCGCCGCGCTCGAGGTCGGTCATTTCGTTGCGGTAATGCGCGGTGGCGTTGAACGCGAGTTCCTGGAATTCGCCGATGTGGAGTTTCTTGCGCTGGCGGCGGTTGTGGCCTTGGCTCATGGTGTGTGGTGAATGAATGAGAGGTGAGAAAGGGTAGCGCGCCGGCTGGCGCGGGCACCATGTCGACGTGCCGCACGGCCGAGGCTGACGGCGAAAGGGTGGAGCGTCGAGCGATCGCGATGTATCGCTCTCGCGGGACTCGTCTGGAAACTCTTCTTAAACAATTGCCCGATGTGCCTTTCGCCGTGTGGCCTGGTCAAGCGGCCCATTGCACGCATGACCGAATGATACAGGGATGGCGCGCGTGTTCGGCTTTGTTAAGGTCTGCGGCTATTCGAACAACAACGAGGGCCGTATGTCCGACAATCGCTATTCATACGGGCGGCATGTCGATCTCACGCCTGGGGATCTGTTTTTCTGGGTCGCCGTGAATCAGGTTTGCAAACGGTTTGGCTTTCACGACCTCGGCGCTGCGGCTGCCGTCCTGTTGGGACAGAACGATGTGCCAATTCCCGGCAAGCTGAGCGGCGCGGTGGCCGGCACATCCGTTGTGTCGGTTGTCGCTCGCAAAGCGCTGCCGTTCAACGTTGGAATTCGGTTGCCGACCATCACGAAAGCCGGAGCCGGTGGTGTGCGAATCGCGATGACTCGTAACCTCGGTGCGTTCGTCGGGCGTGCAGTGCCGGTTGTCGGCACTATCATGCTAGCCACCGATGCTGGAGTCGTCATGTGGAATACGATGCAGGTCTACAACAGCGTTGCAAAACCGGAAGACAGGGTGCTCTGAGATGACGGACACGGCATGGGGTCGACTCGAAGCATTCGCGCGAGAGGAATTGGGGCGCCCGCTCTTTGGCGGTCCGTTGAAGCTGTCACAGTCAAGTCGGATGGAAGAAGACCTCCGCATCACGGGAATCGATGCGATCGAATTTATCGACAAGTGGGGCGAGACCTTCGGGATCGACATCGAGCATTTCCCGTATCAGCGATACATCGGTCCGGAAACGCTGGATATGGTCCGAACGTTCCTTGGGCTGCTTTCGTCGAAATATCGTGACCCGGAACGCGTGCCGCTTACGCTTGGCATGCTGGAGGAAGCAATGCGTCTCGGCCGATGGGATACCGACGCGATCGAGCGCTTCGCACGGGATGCAACCCGCGAGGAATAGCCGTTCGCCAATGCATGCAGGCTGCGCGAAATCCGAGCCGCGTCGGGCAGGATTCGCGCAACCGCACTCGAACGGCCGTTACATCAGCACGATATCGTACTGCTCCTGGCTCAGGTTCGACTCGACCTGCAGCGACACCGGCTTGCCGATGAAGTCGATCAGCATCGCGAGATGCTGCGATTCCTCGTCGAGGAACAGGTCGATCACCTGTTGCGCGGCGATCACGCGGAATTCGCGCGGGTTGAACTGCCGCGACTCGCGCAGGATCTCGCGCAGGATGTCGTAGCACACGGTGCGCGACGTCTTCACCTGGCCCTTGCCCTGGCAGGTCGGGCACGGCTCGCACAGCACGTGCGCGAGCGATTCGCGCGTGCGCTTGCGCGTCATCTCGACGAGCCCGAGCTGCGAGAAGCCGTTGACCGTCACGCGCGTGCGGTCGCGCGACAGCGCCTTCTTCAACTCGGAGAGCACCGCGTCGCGATGCTCGGCGTTCTCCATGTCGATGAAGTCGATGATGATGATCCCGCCGAGGTTGCGCAGCCGCAGCTGCCGCGCGATCGTGTGCGCGGCCTCGAGGTTGGTCTTGAAGATCGTGTCGTCGAAGTTGCGCGCACCGACGTAGCCGCCGGTGTTCACGTCGATCGTCGTCATCGCCTCGGTCTGGTCGATCATCAGGTAGCCGCCCGACTTCAGGTCGACGCGGCGCGACAGCGCGCGCTGGATCTCCGTCTCGATGTTGTACAGGTCGAACAGCGGCCGCTCGCCGGTGTAGTGGTGCAGCTTCGGGCTCACGGCCGGCGTGAACTCGCCCGCGAATTCCGAGAGGCGCTGGTACGTCTCGCGCGAATCGACCTGGATGCGCGTCGTGTCGTCGTTCGCGAAATCGCGCAGCACGCGCTGCGCGAGATCGAGATCCTGGTACAGCAGGCTCGTCGCCGGCAGCCGCTGCGCCTGCGCGACGATCGTCGCCCACGTCTTGCGCAGGTACGTGACGTCGCCCGCGAGTTCGTCGGAGGTGGCATCCTCGGCGATCGTGCGCACGATGTAGCCGCCTTTCTCGTCCGCCGGGATCACGGCCGTCAGACGCGCGCGCACGGCCTCGCGCTCGGCCTCGCTCTCGATCTTCTGCGAGATGCCGATATGCGGCTCCTGCGGCAGATAGACGAGCGTGCGGCCGGCGATGCTGACCTGGGTCGACAGCCGCGCACCCTTCGTGCCGATCGGATCCTTGATCACCTGGACCATCAGCGTCTGGCCTTCGAACACGATCTTCTCGATCGGCTGGTGCGGCGCGCCCGACTGCGGCTCGCCCGCGAGGCGCGGATGCCAGATGTCGGCGACGTGCAGGAACGCCGCACGTTCGAGGCCGATGTCGATGAACGCCGACTGCATGCCGGGCAGCACGCGCACGACCTTGCCGAGATAGATGTTGCCGACCCGCCCGCGCGACAGCGTGCGTTCGACGTGAAGCTCCTGCACCGCGCCTTGCTGGACGAGTGCGACCCGCGTTTCCTGCGGCGTGAGGTTGATCAGGATTTCTTCGTTCATGGTGGGTTCAGAAGGCGACGCGCGCGGTGCGGAGCAGCGCGGCAGTCTCAAAAAGGGGCAGACCCATGATACCTGAATGGGAACCGTCGATTCGCTCGATGAATTCGGCCGCGCGTCCCTGGATCGCATACGCACCGGCCTTGCCGAACGGCTCGCCCGATTCGACGTAGCGTGCATACGCGTCGCGCGACGCGGTTGCGAAGCGCACCGACGAGCGCGACAGCGCGGGCGGCAGCAGTTCGCCGTCGGCATCGATCACCGCGACGGCGGTCAGCACCGCGTGTTCGCGGCCCGCGAGGCGCGTCAGCATCGCGAGCGCGTCGTCGGCGTCGGCCGGCTTGCCGAGGATCGCGCCGTCGATCGTGACGGTCGTATCGGCGACCAGCACCGGCGAGGCGGGCTTGCCGCTCGCGACGAGGCGCGCACGCGCAGCCTCGGCCTTCGCGATGGTCACGCGCCGCACGTAGGCATCGGCGGCTTCGCCGGGCAGCTCGGCCTCGAGCGCCTCGGCGTCCTCGTCGGGGCGCGGCAGCAGCAGCTCGAAGCGCACGCCGATCTGCTGCAGCAGCTCCTGGCGGCGCGGACTTTGCGAAGCGAGGTAAAGCGTCGGGAAAAGCGCGGGGGACGTGCTGGACGGCATGGTGTCGTTATCTCGGTGAGCGCGCGTGGCGCGCGTCTCGAGGACGACACGTCATGCGCGGTGGTAGGGGTGATTCTGCGTGATGCTCCACGCCCGGTAAAGCTGTTCGGCGAGCAGCACCCGCACCATCCCGTGCGGCAGCGTCATGCTCGAGATGCGCAGCAGCGTGTCGGCGCGGGCTTTCAGTTCCGGATCGAGCCCGTCGGCACCGCCGATCACGAAGGCGACGTCGCGGCCGTCCTGCTGCCAGCCGGGCAGTGCCTGCGCGAGCTGCATCGTGGTCCAGTCGCGGCCGCGCTCGTCGAGCGCAACGAGGCGCGCGCCTTTCGGCAGCGCGGCCTCGATCTTCTGCCGCTCGGCCGCCATCACGCTTTCGGCGCTGCGGCCGCCCGAACGCAGTTCGGGCTTGATCTCGCGCAACTCGATGCGCAGCTCGGGCGGCATCCGCTTCGTGTATTCGTCGAAGCCGGATGCGATCCAGCCCGGCATCTTGTGGCCGACCGCAAGGATGAAAAGCTTCATCGGGAGATGCGTAACGACTCGGGGCTCAACGGCGGCGAGCGGCCGTCTTGCGCGCCGGGCGTGCGGGCGCGGCTTCCTCTTCGTCCTCGTCGCTTTCGCTGGCCGTGGCGAAGCCGTTCCCCTTGCCGCCGCCGAGCTTCATCCGCACGGGCTTGTCGCCCCAGATTTCCTCGAGGTTGTAGTACTGGCGCAGGGCCGGTTGCAGGATGTGCACGACCGCGTCGCCGCAGTCGACGAGCACCCATTCGCCGGTGTCTTCGCCCTCGGAGCTGACGATGTCGCCGCCGGCTTCCTTGACCTTGTCACGCACGCTCGACGCGAGGGCCTTGGTCTGGCGGTTGGAGGTGCCCGAAGCGACGACCACGCGGTCGAACAGTTCGGTCAGGTGGCTGGTGTTGAACACCTTGATGTCTTGCGCCTTGACGTCTTCGAGGGCGTCGACGATCACGCGCTGCAGTTTGCGAATATCCATGGATTCAGGAATGGTAGAGGCGATGTTGAAGAATATAGGCCCATACGGCGGCCGGCACATGCTCGGCCGACGCGTCGGGCATTTGCGCATGGCGCGCGATGCATTCGCGCAGGTGGGCGCGGATGTCGGTCGCGGCAATGTCGAACGAAAGGGTCGTATCGATCAGCAGGTGGCCTGCCGGCGTGGCCTTCAGCACGTCGGCGCCGGCCTGCCGCGCGGCGATTTCCTGCGCGACGTCCGGCGGCGCCGCGCCGAGGTCGAAGCCCGGGCGCGTCGACACGCAGATGTGCGCGTAATCAAACAGTTTGCGCCAGTCGCGCCACGTATCGAGGCGCACGAGCTGATCGGCGCCGATCAGCATCGACAGCGACGCGTCAGGGCCGATCCGCTCGCGCCAGCGCGCGAGCGTCTCGACCGTGTAGGTCGGGCCGGTGTGCTCGATCTCGTCGGTGGCGACGGTCACGGTCACGCCCGGCACGGACAGCGAGCCGGCGGCCGCGCGCGTCATCGCGAGCCGATGCTCGGCGGCCGACACGTCACGCTTCTGGTACGGCTGCCCGGCGGGCAGCAGCACGAGTTCGGTCAGGCCGAGCAGCTCGGCGAACCGGCGGGCGAGCGCGAGATGGCCGTCGTGGATCGGGTCGAAAGTGCCGCCCAGCAGGCCGATACGACGCGGCAGCGGGGCGGGGCGGGCGGTGGTGTCCAGAAACGCGTCCTTTCTCTTGAAGCAGGGGTCAGACCCAGTCGCGTGGCACGATGAAGTCGCTGTACAGGCGCGCTTCCGGCGAACCCGGTTCGGGTTGCCAGTTGTAGCGCCAGTTCGCGACCGGCGGCATCGACATCAGGATCGACTCGGTCCGGCCGCCGCTTTGCAGGCCGAACAGCGTGCCGCGGTCGAACACGAGGTTGAATTCGACGTAGCGGCCGCGGCGGTACGCCTGGAAGTCACGCTCGCGCTCGCCGTACGGCAGCTCCGCGCGGCGCTCGACGATCGGCAGGTAGGCCTGCAGGAACGCGTCGCCGACGCTTTGCATCATGTCAAACGAGCGTTCGAAACCGGGCTCCGAGAAATCGTCGAAGAAGATCCCGCCGATGCCGCGCATCTCGTTGCGGTGCTTCAGGAAGAAATACTCGTCGCACCATTGCTTGAAGCGCGGGTAGAGCTCGACGCCGAACGGATCGAGCGCATCCTTGCAGGTCTGGTGGAAATGCCGGGCGTCGTCCTCGAAACCGTAAACCGGTGTCAGATCCATGCCGCCGCCGAACCAGAACACGGGCTCTTCGCCCGGCTTCGTCGCGATCAGCATCCGCACGTTCATGTGCACGGTCGGGCAGTACGGATTGCGCGGGTGCAGCACCAGCGACACGCCGAGCGCCTCGAAACCGCGGCCCGCGAGCTGCGGGCGCGCCGCGCTCGCCGACGGCGGCAGCGCATCGCCCGCGACGTCGGAAAAGCCGATCCCCGCGCGTTCGAACACGCGGCCGCCTTCGAGAATCCGCGTGCAGCCGCCGCCGCGCAGGCGTTCGTCCGGCCCGCGCTGCCATGTGTCGGTCGCGAGCGGCGTGCCGTCGAGCGCGCCGAGCGCGTCGGCGATGCGTGTCTGCAGGCCCTGGAGGTACGTGCGCACGCGCGCTACGTCGTAGGTCGAATCGGTCATGTCTGGACTGGGTGCCCCCGCCCGAAGCGGGGGCCGTAAAAAAAGCTTCTGCCGGGCATTCTATCGAACCCCGGCAGAGGGGCCGCGGCCGCGCGAGGGCGGGGCGGCGATTGCGACTTAGGTGCTCTTGCGGTTGAGCGCGCGGAAGCCGATGTCGCGGCGGTACTGCATGCCTTCGAAATTGATCTGGTTGATCGTCTCGTACGCATGCTGCTGCGCTTCACGCACCGAATCGGCGAGGCCGACCACGCACAGCACGCGGCCGCCGGCCGTCGTCAGCTTGTCGCCGTCGAGCGTCGTGCCCGCATGGAACGTAACCGCCTGCTCGGTTTCGGCCGGGATTCCGTTGATACGATCGCCCTTGCGCGGCGCGTCCGGATAACCGTGCGCGGCCAGCACGACGCCAAGCGCGGTGCGGCGGTCCCAGTCGAGTTCGACCGTGTCGAGCGTGCCCGCGATCGCCTGTTCGACGACCTTCGAGAAATCGCTCTTCAGGCGCGCCATGATCGGCTGCGTTTCCGGGTCGCCCATCCGGCAGTTGAATTCCAGCGTGCGCGGATTGCCTTCCTTGTCGATCATCAGGCCCGCATACAGGAAGCCGGTGAAGCGGATGCCGTCCTTCTCCATTCCGCGCACGGTCGGCATGATGATCTCGCGCATCACGCGTGCGTGCATCTGAGGCGTGACGATCGGCGCCGGCGAATACGCACCCATGCCGCCGGTGTTCGGGCCGCGGTCCTCGTCGAGCAGGCGCTTGTGGTCCTGGCTGGAGGCCAGCGCCAGCGCGTGCTTGCCGTCGACCATCACGATGAAGCTCGCTTCCTCGCCATCGAGGAATTCCTCGATCACGACGCGCGCGCCCGCATCGCCGAGCTTGTTGCCCGACAGCATCATGTCGACGGCTTCGTGTGCTTCTTCCAGCGTCATCGCGACGACGACGCCCTTGCCGGCCGCGAGGCCGTCGGCCTTCACGACGATCGGCGCACCCTTCGCGTCGATGTATGCGTGTGCGGCGGCCACGTCGGAGAACGTTTCGTACTCGGCGGTCGGGATGCCGTGGCGCTTCATGAACGCCTTCGCGAAGTCCTTCGAGCTCTCGAGCTGCGCGGCTTCGCGGGTCGGGCCGAAGACCTTCAGGCCGCGTGCGCGGAACAGGTTGACGATGCCGGCCGCGAGCGGCGCTTCCGGCCCGACGAGCGTGAACGCGACGCCTTCGCGTTCCGCGAAATCGGCGAGTTCGTCGAGCGCCGTGATGTCGACGTTCTTCAGGCGCTCGTCCTGCGCCGTGCCGCCATTGCCGGGGGCGACGTAGACCATCTGGACGCGCGGCGACTGCGCGAGCTTCCACGCCAGCGCATGTTCGCGGCCGCCGGAACCGACGACGAGTAGTTTCATGGGATTCCCCGCAGACTAGAAAACAGGGCGGCCGGCACGCTCAGGCGCGCCGGCCGCGGATTCGGTCGGGCCGCCGCCGCGACAGGAGCACGGCGGCCGGCACATCATTCCTCGACGATGACGGCGTTCGTATACACGTCCTGCACGTCGTCGAGGTTCTCGAGCGCGTCCAGGAGCTTCTGCATCTTCGCCGCGTCGTCGCCGGCGAACTCGACTTCGTTCTGCGGCTTCATCGTCACTTCGGCGAGTTCGGCCTTGAAGCCGCCGGCTTCGAGCGCGTCCTTCACCGCCGAGAATGCCTGCCAGTCGCACAGCACCTCGATCGAACCGTCGTCGTTCGTGTTCACGTCGTTCGCGCCGGCTTCGAGCGCGGCTTCCATCAGCGCGTCTTCCGACGTGCCCGGTGCGAACAGGAACTGGCCGACGTGATCGAACATGAACGCGACCGAGCCGTCGGTGCCCATGTTGCCGCCGAACTTCGAGAACGCATGGCGGACTTCCGCGACCGTGCGGGTGCGGTTGTCGGTCAGCGTGTCGACGATGATCGCCGCACCGCTGATGCCGTAGCCTTCGTAACGGATTTCCTCGTAGTTCGCGCCGTCCGCGCCGCCGACGCCGCGATCGATCGCGCGCTTGACGTTGTCCTTCGGCATGTTCGCGTCGGCCGCCTTGTCGACCGCGAGACGCAGGCGCGGGTTCGAGTTGACGTCGCCGCCGCCGAGGCGCGCCGCGACCTGGATTTCCTTGATCAGGCGGGTCCAGATCTTGCCGCGCTTCGCGTCGGCCGCTGCCTTCTTATGCTTGATGTTGGCCCATTTCGAATGACCAGCCATACCTTTCTCCGTGCCCGGGCGCGCAGCGCGGGCGATTGTTTCAATGTGTCGTTGAATCGGCGGCCGTTTCGGCGGGCATGAAGCCGCGGGGCCGCGCGTGTCGAGTGGATCGAGATTTTATCACGCGGCGACCGCCGGATCGGGGCCGCCGCGCATGGCCGAACGGCCGGGCAGGCCGCCGCGAGCCGTGCCGCGCGCCGCGCGGCCGTGCCGGTGCTCAGTTCTTGGTGCCGAACAGGCGGTCGCCCGCGTCGCCGAGGCCCGGCACGATGTACGCGTGCTCGTTCAGGTGCGAATCGAGCGACGCGACGAACAGCTTCACGTCCGGGTGCGCGTCCTGGAACACCTGCACGCCTTCGGGCGCGGCGACCAGCGCGACGAACATGATGTTCGCCGCCGGCACGTTGCGGCGCTTCAGCACGTCGACCGCGTGCACGGCCGAGTAGCCGGTCGCGACCATCGGGTCGCACAGGATGAAGATGCGGTCTTCCAGATCCGGCAGGCGCACCAGGTACTCGACCGGGCGGTGATCCTCGGCGCGGTACACGCCGATGTGGCCGACGCGTGCGGACGGAACCAGGTCGAGCAGGCCGTCCGACATCCCGATGCCCGCGCGCAGCACCGGCACGATCGCCAGCTTCTTGCCCGCGATCACCGGTGCGTCGACCTCGACGAGCGGGGTTTCGACCCGCTTGGTCGTGATCGGCAGGTTGCGGGTGATCTCGTAACCCATCAGCAGCGTGATTTCGCGCAGCAGCTCGCGGAACGTGCGCGTGGACGTGTCCTTGTCGCGCATGTGCGTGAGCTTGTGCTGGATCAGCGGGTGATCGGTGATGAAGAGATTCGGGAAACGGCTGTCCTGTTTCATGACGGGGGCGCCTTGGCGGCAAAAGAGGATCGGGGGCGGCGGCGGGCGCAAGCCGGCCGCGCGCTTATGTCCGCAATTTTACCAAGGCGCGCCGCATGATCCGGATAATATCGACGTCTCACGACAATCCGCGCGCCCGCGCCCGCCCGATTGCCCGCCTGACCCGCCCGCGGTTCATGCGCCGGCACGCCGGGGCCGCGCCGGCGCGTGTCGCCACCAAGGAATCGACGATGGATCTTGGCATCGCAGGAAAGACCGCGCTCGTGTGCGCGGCCAGCAAGGGGCTCGGTCGCGGCTGCGCGGAAGCGCTGGCCGCCGAGGGCGTGAACCTCGTGATCGTCGCGCGCACGCGCGACACGCTGGAGGAAACCGCGGAGGAGATCCGCGCCGGCGCGAGCGTGTCGGTGACTTCGGTCGCCTGCGACATCACGACGCCGGACGGGCGCGCGGCTGCGCTCGCCGCCTGCCCGCAGCCGGACATTCTCGTGACGAATGCCGGCGGGCCACCGCCCGGCGACTTCCGCGACTTCTCGCACGACGACTGGATCCGCGCGCTCGAATCGAACATGCTGACGCCGATCGAGCTGATCCGCGCGACTCTCGACGGGATGATCGCGCGCGGCTTCGGCCGGATCGTCAACATCACGAGCTCGGCCGTGAAGGCGCCGATCGACGTGCTCGCGCTGTCGAACGGCGCGCGCTCGGGGCTGACCGGCTTCGTCGCGGGGCTGTCGCGCAAGGTCGCGGGGCAGGGCGTGACGATCAACAACCTGCTGCCGGGCCTGTTCGACACCGACCGGATCGCGACCACGCTCGCCGCGTCGGCGAAGGCGCAGGGCGTGACGGTCGACGAGCTGCGCGCGCGGCGCACGAAGGACATTCCGGCCGGCCGTCTCGGCACGCGTGCGGAATTCGGCGCTGCGTGCGCTTTCCTGTGCAGCGTGCATGCCGGCTACATCACCGGGCAGAACTGGCTGCTCGACGGCGGCGCGTATCCAGGCACGTTCTGACGCGCGCACCGCCTTTCACGACGACAACCTCAAACGAAGGATCTGGAGATGAGCAAACCCCGCATCGCATTGATTGCGCACGACGCGAAGAAAGACGAGATCGTCGCGCTCGCGGGCGAATTCCGCACGACGCTCGCGCAATGCCGGCTGGTGGCGACCGGCACGACGGGCGGCCGCATCGCGGACGCGCACGGGCTCGAAGTCGAGCGCAAGCTGTCGGGGCCGCTCGGCGGCGATCTGCAGATCGGTGCGGAACTGGCCGACGGCCGCATCGACATCGTCGTGTTCCTGCGCGACCCGATGACCGCGCAGCCGCACGACCCCGACATCACCGCGCTCGTGCGGGCGTGCGACGTGCACGACGTGCCGGTCGCGACCAACGTCGCCACTGCGCGGATGCTGCTCGACGATCTGGCGCGCAACATGCAGGACGTCTGCTAGGCGCGGTTCGCGCCCGATTGCCCCTGCTGGCGGCAGGGCCATGCACGGTTGGCGGCGTCGGGCGAGAATCGTGCGTCGCGACGCGCGCCTGCCGCCCGGTTCCCGCCTGAATCGGCCGGCTCGCGTATCGGCGACCCGGATTTTTCCCTGACCGAATCAGAAACGAGGAGCGAAACGATGCCGAAAGCAATCCGATACGACCAGCCGGGCGGCCCGGACGTGATGAAGTGGGTCGATGTCGAGGTCGGCGAACCGAAGGCGGGTGAAGTCCGCATCCGGCAGCATGCGGTCGGCCTCAACTACATCGACGTCTATTTCCGCACCGGCCTTTACCCGCAAGCGCTGCCCGGCGGTCTCGGGATGGAGGCGGCGGGCGAGGTGACGGCCGTCGGCGAAGGCGTGACCACGCTCAAGGCGGGCGACCGCGTCGCGTACGTCGGGCAGCCGCCGGGCGCGTACGCGCAGGAGCGCGTGATGCCGGCCGAGCGGCTCGTGAAGCTGCCGGACGGCATCAGCTACGACGACGCGGCGTCGGTGATGCTGCAGGGCCTGACCGCGCACTACCTGCTGCGCCGCACGTATCCGGTGAAGGCCGGCGACACGATCCTGATCCACGCGGCAGCCGGCGGCGTCGGCCTGCTCGTATGCCAGTGGGCGAAGGCGCTCGGCGCGACCGTGATCGGGACGGTCGGCTCCGACGAGAAAGCCGCGCTCGCGAAGGCGCACGGTTGCGACTATCCGATCGTCTACACGCGCGAGAACTTCACGCAGCGCGTGAAGGAGATCACGAACGGCGCGGGCGTGCCGGTCGTCTACGACTCGATCGGCAAGGACACCTACATCGGCTCGCTCGACAGCCTCGCGCCGCTCGGGCTGTTCGTCAGCTTCGGCAATGCGTCGGGCCCGCTGCCGCCGATCGACTCGAAGGAATTCTCGTCGCGCGGCTCGCTGTTCTTTACGCGCCCGACGCTGTTCTCGTACATCGCGAAGCGCGCCGATCTCGAATCCGCTGCCGCCGAGCTGTTCGACGTGCTGCTGTCGGGCAAGGTGAAGACGAGCATCAACCAGCGCTATCCGCTCGCGGAAGTCGCCCGCGCGCATGAAGATCTCGAAGCGCGCAAGACCACCGGCTCGACGATCCTCGTTCCCTGACCCGTCCCTCCGTGCCGGCGCCATGCCGGCACGCGCTTGTCCGGGCGGCGCCAGCGTGCCGTCCGGCCCGCCTTCCGGCTTCTGCCGTCCCCCGCTGAATTCCACGTTTACGCGTTTTTTATACCCGCCCCGATACCTTTGACCCGTCCTTTACGTGCGTTCCCATAAGGTTCTAGTCGTCTGATTTCGACGATGGAGAACAGAAAAATGGATGGGGTTTTCATCGGCGCACTGGTGCTCTTCACCGCGCTGATCCTCGGTTTGATTGCCGGTTGCAACAAGCTCGTGCAATACGGTCGCGGGGGGCGAGCATGACCTGGATGCTTTGGCTGGCGGGTGCCTCGACGGCCCTGCTGTTCGCGTATCTCGTCTTTGCGCTGCTGCGTGCGGAGGACATTGAATGAACGCGAACAATCTCTTTCAAACGGTGCTCTTCATCGTCGTGCTGCTGGCGGCGGCCGTTCCGGTCGCACGCTATCTGTCCGCGGTGATGGACGGCAGCTCGCGTGTCGTGCGCGTGTTCGGGCCACTCGAGCGCGCGCTGTACCGCATCGCCGGCGTCGACGCCGGCAGCGAGATGAACTGGAAGCAGTACGCGGTTGCGACGATCGCGTTCAACGCGCTCGGCGCGCTGTTCCTCTACGGCCTGCTGCGCCTGCAGGGCTTCCTGCCCGGCAACCCGCAGCAGTTCGGCGCGATGACGGTCGACGGCGCGTTCAACACGGCCGTCAGCTTCGTCACCAACACGAACTGGCAGGACTACACGCCCGAGCAGACCGTCAGCTACCTGACGCAGATGCTCGGCCTGACCGTGCAGAACTTCCTGTCGGCGGCGACCGGCATCGTCGTCGTGATCGCGTTGATCCGCGGCTTCGCACGTCATACCGCGCAGACGATCGGCAACTTCTGGGTCGACCTCACGCGCGTGACGATGTACGTGCTCGTGCCGATGTCGGTGGTCATCGCCGCACTGCTGATGAGCCAGGGCGTGATCCAGAACATGAAGGCGTACGAGGACGTGCCGGTGCTGCAGACGAGCACCTATGCGGCGCCGAAGCTCGACGCGCAGGGCAATCCGGTGAAGGACGACAAGGGCAACCCGGTGACGGTGCCGACCCAGCTCACGAAGCAGACGCTTGCAATGGGCCCGGTCGCGTCGCAGGAAGCGATCAAGATGCTCGGCACCAACGGTGGCGGCTTCTTCAACGCGAACTCCGCGCACCCGTACGAGAACCCGACGCCGTTCGCGAACTTCATCCAGATCTTCTCGATCCTGATCATCCCGGCCGCGCTGTGTCTCGTGTTCGGCCGCGTGATCGGCGACCGCCGGCAGGGCATCGCGGTGCTCGCGGCGATGACGGTCGCGTTCGTGATCGCGATTGGTGTCGAGGTGAGCGCCGAGCAGGGCGGCAACCCGACGCTCGCCGCGCTGCACGTCGACCAGTCGACGAGCGCGCTGCAGCCGGGCGGCAACATGGAAGGCAAGGAAACGCGCTTCGGCATCGCGCAGACCGGCATCTTCACGGTCGCGACGACGGCCGCATCGTGCGGCGCGGTCGACACGATGCACGATTCGCTGACGCCGCTCGGCGGCCTCGTGCCGATGCTGCTGATGCAACTGGGCGAAGTGATCTACGGCGGGGTCGGCTCCGGTCTCTACGGGATGCTCGTGTTCGCGCTGCTCGCGGTGTTCGTCGCCGGCCTGATGATCGGCCGCACGCCGGAATACGTCGGCAAGAAGATCGAGTCGTACGAGATGAAGATGGTGTCGATCGTCGTGCTGCTCACGCCGCTGCTGGTGCTGGTCGGCACGTCGATCGCCGTGCTCGCCGATGCGGGCAAGGCCGGCATCGCGAACCCGGGGCCGCATGGCTTCTCGGAAATCCTGTACGCGTTCAGCTCGGCCGCCAACAACAACGGCAGCGCGTTCGCGGGCCTGACGGTCGGCACGCCGTTCTACAACTGGATGACCGCGATCGCGATGTGGTTCGGCCGCTTCGGCACGATCGTGCCGGTGCTGGCGATCGCCGGCTCGCTCGCCGCGAAGAAGCGCATCGCGGTGACGAGCGGCACGCTGCCGACGCACGGTCCGCTGTTCGTCGTGCTGCTGCTCGGCACCGTGCTGCTGGTGGGCGCGCTGACCTACGTGCCGGCGCTTGCGCTCGGCCCGGGCGTCGAGCACCTGATGATGTGGCTGGGCGCGTAATGCGCGCCCGTATGGCGACACATTGAAAAGACTGAAGAGATTGAAGAGATCGCAATGACTCAACATTCCGCAACACGGTCCATGTTCGATCCGGCGCTGCTGCGCCCGGCGATCGTGGACTCGTTCAAGAAACTCACGCCGCGCACGCAGTTCCGCAATCCGGTGATGTTCTGCGTGTACGTCGGCAGCATCCTGACCACGATCCTGTGGATCGCGGCGCTCGCCGGCCAGGCCGAGGCGCCCGCGGGCTTCATCCTCGCGATCGCGCTGTGGCTGTGGTTCACCGTGCTGTTCGCGAACTTCGCCGAAGCGCTCGCCGAAGGGCGCTCGAAGGCGCAGGCCGCGTCGCTGCGCAGCGCGAAGAAAGACGTGATGGCGAAGAAGCTCAACGAGCCGCATCCGAAGTCGCCGATCCGCATCACGACCGCGACGGAGCTGCGCAAGGGCGACGTCGTGCTCGTCGAAGCGGGCGACGTGATCCCGGCCGACGGCGAGGTGGTCGATGGCGTCGCATCGGTCGACGAATCGGCGATCACCGGCGAATCCGCGCCGGTGATCCGCGAATCGGGCGGCGACTTCTCGTCGGTGACGGGCGGCACGCGCGTGCTGTCCGACTGGATCGTCGTCAAGGTCACCGCGAACCCCGGCGAGGCGTTCCTCGACCGGATGATCGCGATGGTCGAAGGCGCAAAGCGCAAGAAGACGCCGAACGAGATCGCGCTGACGATCCTGCTCGTCGCGCTGACGATCGTGATGCTGCTGGCCACCGCAACGCTGCTGCCGTTCTCGATGTTCTCGGTCGAGGCGATGAAGGCCGGCCACGTGGTGACGATCACCGCGCTCGTCGCGCTGCTCGTGTGCCTGATTCCGACGACGATCGGCGGGTTGCTGTCCGCGATCGGCGTGGCCGGGATGAGCCGGATGATGCAGGCGAACGTGATCGCGACGTCGGGCCGTGCGGTGGAAGCCGCTGGCGACGTCGACGTGCTGCTGCTCGACAAGACCGGCACGATCACGCTGGGCAACCGCCAGGCATCGACGTTCGTGCCGGCGCCGGGCGTGACCGAGGAAGCGCTGGCCGATGCCGCGCAACTGTCGTCGCTCGCCGACGAAACGCCGGAAGGCCGCAGCATCGTCGTGCTCGCGAAGGAGCGCTTCAACATTCGCCAGCGCGACATGGGGCAACTGCATGCGACGTTCATCGGCTTTTCCGCGCAGACGCGGATGAGCGGCGTCGACCTGCCGGGCCGCGAGATCCGCAAGGGCGCGGCCGACGCGATCCGCAACTACGTCGAGACGCACGGCAGCCGCTTCCCGGAAGAAGTGCGCCGCGCGGTCGATGAAGTCGCGCGCCGTGGCAGCACGCCGCTCGTCGTGGCCGACCTGCATGAAGGCGCGGCGCGCGTGCTCGGCGTGATCGAGCTGAAGGACATCGTGAAGGGCGGCATCAAGGAGCGCTTCGCGGAACTGCGCAAGATGGGCATCAAGACCGTGATGGTGACGGGCGACAACCGGCTGACGGCCGCGGCGATCGCGGCGGAAGCGGGGGTCGACGATTTCCTCGCGGAAGCGACGCCGGAAACCAAGCTCGCGACGATCCGCGAGCACCAGGCCGCAGGGCGCCTCGTCGCGATGACCGGCGACGGCACCAACGACGCACCGGCGCTCGCGCAGGCCGACGTCGCCGTGGCGATGAACACCGGCACGCAGGCGGCGAAGGAAGCCGGCAACATGGTCGACCTCGACTCGAACCCGACGAAGCTGATCGAGATCGTCGAGATCGGCAAGCAGATGCTGATGACGCGCGGTTCGCTGACGACGTTCTCGATCGCGAACGACATCGCGAAGTATTTCGCGATCATCCCGGCCGCGTTCGTGACGACGTACCCGCAGCTGCGCGTGCTCGACATCATGCACCTGACGTCGCCGGCATCCGCGATCCTGTCGGCGGTGATCTTCAACGCGCTGATCATCGTCGCGCTGATCCCGCTCGCGCTGAAGGGCGTCACGTACCGGCCGCTCGGCGCCGCGTCGCTCCTGCGCCGCAACCTGCTGGTGTACGGCCTCGGCGGCGTGCTGCTGCCGTTCCCGTTCATCAAGCTGATCGACATGACGCTCGCTGCACTCGGCTGGGCTTGAGCCGGCCGTACTTGAAGGAAACATCATGAAAACGTTGATTCGTCCGCTCGTCGTGATCTTTGCCGTGCTGGCCGCGGTGACGGGGCTCGCATACCCGGCCGTGATGACCGTGTTCGGCCAGGCCGTGTTCCCGTCGCAGGCGAACGGCAGCCTGATCGAGAAGGACGGCAAGGCGGTCGGCTCCGCGCTGATCGGCCAGCAGTTCGATGCGCCGAAGTACTTCTGGGGCCGGCTGTCGGCCACGTCGCCGATGCCGTACAACGCGACCGGCTCCGGCGGCTCGAACCTCGGCCCGCTGAACCCGTCGCTCGCCGACCAGGTGAAGGGGCGCATCGCCGCGCTGCGCGACGCGGGCACCGACATGTCGAAGCCCGTGCCGGTCGACCTCGTGACGGCGTCGGCCAGCGGCCTCGATCCGGAGATCACGCCGGCCGCCGCCGCGTACCAGGTCGAGCGGGTCGCGAAGGCGCGCAACCTGACGCCCGACGCGGTCGCGCAGCTCGTCGCCGCGAACACGAAGGGCCGCCAGTTCGGCGTGCTCGGCGAACCGCGCGTGAACGTGCTGAAGCTGAACCTCGCGCTCGACGCGGCGCAGGCCGCGCACTGAGCGAACGTAAGGCAACCGGCGTCCGGCGCGGCCCGATCCGCGCCGGACGCGACTTTTCCCGACGGCGCATGCGCCGTCTTTGCCTTTTGCGGCGATTTGGAACAACAATGCTCGTACTCGCGCGCATCCGGGCGCTCCGCCTATCTGACGCATGAATCGTCCCGACCCAGACCAACTCCTCGACAAGCTGCAGCGTGACGAAGAAAAGCAGCGGCGCGGCCAGCTCAAGATTTTCTTCGGCGCATCGGCCGGTGTCGGCAAGACCTACGCGATGCTGCAGGCCGCGCGCCAGCGCCTGCAGGAAGGCGTCGACGTCGTCGTCGGCATCGTCGAGACCCACGGGCGCAGCGAAACCGCCGCGCTGCTCGACGGCCTCGACGTGCTGCCGCTCGCGCGCATCGACTATCGCGGCCGCACGCTGGCCGAATTCGATCTCGACGGCGCGCTCGCGCGCCAGCCGCAACTGATCCTCGTCGACGAACTCGCGCATTCGAACGTGCAGGGCGCACGGCACCTGAAGCGCTGGCAGGACGTGTACGAGCTGCTCGACGCGGGCATCGACGTGTATACGACCGTCAACGTCCAGCATCTCGAAAGCCTGAACGACGTGGTCGGCGCGATCACCGGCATTCGCGTGTGGGAGACCGTGCCTGACCGCGTGTTCGACGCGGCCGATGAAGTCACGCTCGTCGACCTGCCGGCCGAGGAACTGCTCGAGCGGATGCGCGACGGCAAGGTTTATCTCGCGCAGCAGGCCGAGCGCGCGGTGCGCAACTTCTTCCGCAAGGGCAACCTGATCGCGCTGCGCGAACTGGCGCTGCGGCGCACGGCCGATCGCGTCGACGCGCAGATGCGCGAATACCGTGCCGACCGCTCGATCCAGCGCATCTGGCAGGCGCGCGAGCGGCTGCTCGTGTGCGTCGGGCCCGGCCCCGAGGCGCCGACGCTGGTGCGCGCGGCCGCGCGGCTCGCCGCGAGCCTGAAGGCCGACTGGATCGCCGTCTATGTGGAGACGCCGCGCCTGCAGCGGCTGCCCGACGCGCAGCGGCAGCGCACGCTCGATGCGCTGAAGCTCGCGGCCGAGCTCGGCGCAGAGACGGCCACGCTCGCCGGCGGCGACGCGGTTGCCGCGCTGATCGGTTATGCGAAGGTACGCAACGTGTCGAAGATCGTCGCGGGCGGCTCGCCGAAGGTCGGGCTCGTGCGCCGCCTCGCGCGGCCGTTCGGCGAACAGCTCGCCGAACGCGCGGGCGACGTCGACCTGATGCTGATCCGTGCGTCCGCGAGCGACGAAGCGCGTGCCGCGCCGCTCGACGCGCGTGCGCGCGACTGGCGCGATGCGTTCGCGCAGTTCGGCACGCATCGCTCGCCGCCGCGGCATTACGCGTACGCGGCCGCGATCTGCGCGGCGATCACGGTCGTCGCGAGCCTCGTGTCCGAGCGGCTCGACCTCACGAACCTCGTGATGCTGTACCTGCTTGGCGTCGTGTTCTCGGCCGTCCGGCTCGGGCGCGGCCCGGGCGTGCTGCAGTCGTTCCTGTCGGTGGCCGCGTTCGATTACTTCTTCGTGCCGCCGCGCATGTCGTTCTCGGTCAGCGACACGCAATACCTGCTGACCTTCTTCGGGATGCTGCTGACGTCGCTCGTGATCAGCCACCTGACGTCGACGCTGACGCGTCAGGCGAGCGTCGCGCAGCGCCGCGAGCGGCGCACCGGCGCCATCTACGCGATGGCGCGCGAGCTGGGCGCGGCGCTGACGACCGAGCAGATCGTCGAGATCGGCAGCCGCCATGTGGGCGAGGTGTTCCGCGCGCGCGTCGCGTTCCTGCTGCCCGACAGCGCGGACAAGGTGTGGCAGAAGATCGAGGAGCCCGATGCAGCCGTCACGCTGACGGGCGCCGATCTGGACAGCGACGTCGGCCAGTGGGTCTATGACCAGCAGAAGCCGGCTGGCCGCGGCACCGACACGTTACCGGCGACGGTTGCACTGTACCTGCCGCTGAAGGCGCCGATGCGCACGCGCGGCGTGCTCGCGGTCGCGTCGCGCGAGCCGCGCGAACTCGAGGTGCCGGAACAGCAGCGGATGCTCGACGCATTCGCCGCGCAGATCGCGCTCGCGCTCGAACGCGTGCACTACGTCGAGATCGCGCGCGACGCGCTGGTGAGCATGGAATCCGAGCGGCTGCGCAACTCGCTGCTGTCGGCGATCTCGCACGACCTGCGCACGCCGCTCACGACGATCGTCGGCTTCTCGTCGATGCTCGCGAACGGGCGGGCGGCCGCGCAGGGCGGCGACGTGGCGGCGGCCGAACGTTTCGCGCAGCGCGAGGGCGAACTCGTCGACGCGATCCACGACGAGGCGCTGCGGATGACGGGCATCGTCACGAACCTGCTCGACATGGCGCGGCTGCAGGCCGGCAGCCTGCAGTTGAAGCGCCAGTGGTCGCTGCTCGAGGAAACCGTCGGCGCCGCGCTCGCCGCATGCAGGCGTGTGCTTGCGCGCCATCCCGCGCGCGTCGTGCTGCCGGCCGATTTGCCGTTGTTGCAGATGGACGCAGTGCTGATGGAGCGCCTGTTCACCAACCTGTTCGAGAACGCGGCGAAGTACACGCCGGCCGATACGCCGATCGAGATTGGCGCGGAGCGCATGACCGACGACGGGCTGCCATTCGTGCGCGTGCTCGTCGACGATTATGGTCCCGGCCTGCCGGCCGGGATGGAAACGCGGATCTTCGACAAGTTCACGCGCGGCGAGAAGGAATCGGCGACGCCCGGCATCGGGCTCGGCCTCGCGATCTGCCGCGCGATCGTCGAGGCGCACGGCGGTAAAATCGGCGCACTCAACCGCACGGCGCCCGACGGCCACGTGACGGGCGCGCGCTTCTGGTTCACGCTGCCGGTCGAAACACCGCCGGCCGCGCCCGCCGTACCCGACGACGAACCCGATGTGCCGGGCGCGTCGTCCCCATCCGAATCATTGCCAGACCATGAGTGAACCGAGCCTGACCGTCGTCCTGATCGAGGACGAAAAGCAGATCCGCCGTTTCGTGCGCGCCGCGCTCGAGGAGGAGGACATCGCGGTGTTCGAGGCCGAGACGGGCAAGCAGGGGCTGATCGACGCGGCGACGCGCAAGCCCGATCTCGTGATCGTCGACCTCGGCCTGCCCGATACCGACGGCCTCGACGTGATCCGCGAACTGCGCGGCTGGTCCGAGGTGCCGGTGATCGTGCTGTCCGCGCGCACGCAGGAAGAGGAGAAGGTCGCGGCGCTCGACGCGGGCGCCGACGATTACCTGACCAAGCCGTTCGGCGTGTCCGAACTGCGTGCGCGGATCCGCGCGCAACTGCGCCGGCGCAACCAGGGCGGCGCGAACGAGTCGCCGAAGGTGAACTTCGGCACCGTGACCGTCGATCTCGCGCTGCGCCAGGTGTGGCGCGACAACGAGATCGTGCACCTGACGCCGCTCGAGTACCGGCTGCTCGCCACGCTCGTGCGGCACGCGGGGCGCGTGCTCACGCACCGGCAGCTGCTGCGCGACGTGTGGGGGCCGTCGCACGTCGAAAGCCACCACTACCTGCGCATCTACATGGCGCACCTGCGCCAGAAGCTCGAGCGCGACCCGGCGCAGCCCGAGTACATCGTCACCGAGACGGGCGTCGGCTACCGGCTCGTCGGGGCCGCATGACGGGTCTCGCCGGGCCGCAGCGGCGCCCGTGCGCGTGACGTCGCGCGCCGGCACGGTTGCGCCGGCGCGACAGTCTCGCGGCCGACGCGCGCGTTGCACACCCGGCGCTCATTCCCCGTTATCCTGACCGTTCCGCGAACGAAAACGAGGAGCGTGCAATGTCCGTCCGTCTGGTCGTCATCTGTGCGCTGGCGCTTGCTGCGTCTGGCGCGTTCGCCCAACCGCTGCCGCCCGGGCAGCAACCGTCGTCGTCCCAGCAGGCGATGGCCAATCCCGCGTCGGTCAATTGCGCCAAGCTCGGCGGCCGCCACACGATCCGCAACCTGTCGAGCGGGCAGGTCGGCATGTGCGTGTTCAAGGATGGCCGCGTGTGCGAAGAGTGGGCGCTGTACCGCGACGACCGCTGCGTCGGCGGCGTGACGCCGAAGCGCGTATCGAACTGACCGGGCCCGGCCGATCGGGCCCCCGATCGGCCGCCGGCGCCGCGCCGCGTCCGTAAGCATCTTGTTATACTCGGCGCCGCCCGGGGACGACCCCGGGTCATTCGATTCAACGGGGACGGCCCCATCCGATACGGAGTGCGTCGAGATGGCGTGGGGATTGTTGTTCATTGCCGGATTGCTGGAAGTGGCCTGGGCGGCCGGCATGAAATCGTCGGACGGCTTCACGAAGCTCGGTCCGTCGGCGTTTACGATCGTGACGGCGCTGGCCAGCTTCGGGCTGCTCGCGGTCGCGATGCGCCAGTTGCCGCTCGGCACCGCGTATGCGGTGTGGACGGGCATCGGCGCGGTCGGTGCGTTCGTGTTCGGCATCGTGATGATGGGCGAGGCGCTGACCGTCGCGCGCGTCGCGAGCGCGGCGCTGATCGTCGCGGGGCTGATCGGCCTCAAGCTGTCGTCGGCCGCCTGACGACGGCATCCGGGTGCGCACACGCCCCGCGTGCCGCACCGCGGAATTGCGCCGGTCACCCGGATAGCCTGTCTATAATGGAACGCATTCGGGCCTGAATTCCGTCGTGCTTCTCGCGGCACGCGGAGCCGGCCGCCACGCGCCGCGCGGCCAGTCTGTCCGACCCGATCCGATCAATCGGCAAAGCGCACGGAAAGTGCAAGGAGAGGGCCATGATCGAAGCCATTTCGCTCGGCGCGGGGCTCGCGTGGGCGAGCGGCCTGCGCCTGTACCTGACGGTGCTGATCGCCGGCGTGCTGGCGCGGTTCGGCTGGCTTCACTTGCCCGACACGCTGGCCGTCCTGATGTCGCCGTGGGTCATCGGCGCCGCGGCCGTGCTCACCGTCACCGAATTCCTTGCCGACAAGATCCCCGCGTTCGACTCGCTGTGGGATGCCGTGCATACCTTCATCCGCATCCCGGCCGGCGCCGTGCTCGCAGCCGGCGCGCTCGGCCATGCCGATCCGACCGTGCTCGCGGTCGCGGGGCTCGCCGGCGGCTCGCTGGCTGGCGCCGCGCACGTGGCGAAGGCCGGCACGCGCGCGATGATCAACCTGTCTCCCGAACCGATTTCGAACTGGATCGCATCGTCGACCGAGGACGGCCTCGTGGTCGGCGGCCTCGCGCTCGCGTTCTTCGTGCCGCTCGCGTTCCTCGTGCTGCTGGCCGCCTTCATCGCGGCGTCGGCATGGGCGCTCCCGCGCTTGTGGCGCGGCGTCTCGGGCGGCTTTCGCGGCATGGCGAACCACATGGTGTCGCGGCTCAACTCGATCGGGGGAAAACACGATTGAAGGGGCGGCAACATGCGGCGCAGCCGCCCGCCGGGCAACCCGGCCATGACGTGTCCGCGCATGCCGGCCGCTTCGGCCTGCGCGACCTGATTCGCCAGGCCGCGCGCATGACCGCGCGCGACTGGCGCGCGGGCGAGTTGACGCTGCTCGTCCTCGCCTTGGTGCTCGCGGTCGCGGCGCTGACGAGCGTCGGCTTCCTTGCCGATCGGCTGCGCCAGGGGCTCGAGCGCGACGCGCGCCAGATGCTCGGCGCCGATTTCGTCGTGCGGGCCGATCGCCCCGTCGATCCGTCGTTCGACCGGCAGGCCCGCGCGCTCGGCCTGCGTACCGCGACGACTGCCATCTTCCCGAGCATGATCGCGTCCGCCACGGGTGGACAGGCGACCGACGCGGCGCCATCGCGCCTCGCGGCCGTGAAGGCGGTGTCGCCCGGCTATCCGCTGCGCGGCGCGGTCGAGATCCTGCCGGCCGGTGCCGCCACCGCGCAGAAGGCCGCCGAGATTCCCGCGCCCGGCACCGTGTGGGCCGATCCGGCGCTGCTCGACGCGCTGCACCTGAAGGCCGGCGATACGGTGCGCGTCGGGCTGCGCACGTTCAAGGTCGCCGCATCGATCTCCCGCGAACTCGATCGCGGGTTTTCGTTCGTCAATTTTTCGCCGCGGCTGATGATGCGCGCGGACGAGCTCGCCGCGACGGGGCTCACGGGTTACGGCAGCCGCGTCACGTATCGGCTGCTGGTCGCCGGCGACCCGCAGGCTGTCGCGCGCTTCGAAGCGTATGCGCACGCGCGCGTCGACGGCGGGAAGCTGCGCGGCGCCGGTCTCGAGTCGTTGCAGGAAGGCCAGCCGCAGGTGCGGCAGACGCTGGATCGCGCACGCCACTTCCTGACGCTCGTCGCGCTGCTCACCGCGCTGCTCGCGGCGGTCGCGATCGCGATGGCCGCGCAGCGCTACATGCGGCGCCACCTCGACGGCTGCGCGACGATGCGCTGCCTCGGTGTGAGCCGCCGCACGCTCGGTGCGCTGTTCGCGCTCGAATTCGCCGGTATCGGGATCGTGTCCGGCGCCGCCGGCGCGGTGCTCGGCTACGGCGGCCACTGGGCGTTGCTGGCCGCGCTCGGCAGCCTGATCGATGTCGCGTTGCCGTCGCCCACGCTGTGGCCGGCGCTGATCGGCATGGGCGCCGCGCTCGTGCTGCTGCTCGGCTTCGCGCTGCCGCCGCTCGTGCCGCTCACGCGCGTGCCGCCGGTGCGCGTGCTGCGACGCGAGTG
>NZ_JAAGPM010000117.1:0-25734 GCF_017104865.1 Burkholderia sp. Ac-20349 | reverse complement strand
AACCCGCGCTCGGCACGAGCGCGACCGCGACGGTCACGGTGTACGGACAGATCGCCGCGAACCAGCCGACCGTGCCGACGACCCGCCCACCCACCGCCCGCCGGCACACGCCGGGCTGCCCGAGCCGGCCGCCACCTTCGCGCGGATCGCCGGCGAATTCCGTCCGCTGCCGGCCATGCCGTTCGCGATCTCGGTACCGATCGGCCTCACCGCGCCCGACGACATCTGGCGCCGGCTCGGCAACCGCCTGCGCGCACGCGGTGCCGGCGCGCCGTCCGGCTATGCCGATCCGCAAGGCGCGCTGCCGCTGCGCGAAGCGATTGCCGACTACGTGCGCCGGTCGCGCTCGGTGCGCTGCCATGCCGGCCAGGTCGTGATCACGAGCGGTACGCAGCAGGGGCTGCATCTCGCGAGCCAGGTGCTGCTCGGCCCGGACGATCAGGCGTGGGTCGAGAATCCCGCCTATCGCGGCATCACCGCGCTGCTCGACAGCACCGGGCGGCACGACGCGATGGTGCGGGTGCCGGTCGACGCCGACGGCATCGACGTCGAGGCCGGCATCCGCGTCGCACCGGATGCGCGTGCCGCATTCGTCACGCCGTCGCACCAGTATCCGCTCGGCATGCCGCTCAGCATGGCGCGGCGCAACGCGCTGCTCGCATGGGCGCGTGCTCGGCGCGCGTGGGTGGTCGAGGACGATTACGACAGCGAGCTGCGCTACGAAGGCTATCCGTTCCCGTCGCTGCAGGGACTCGACCCCGATCGCGTGATCTACCTCGGCACGTTCAGCAAGATCCTGTTTCCGTCGCTGCGGCTCGGCTACGTGATCGCCCCCGACGATCTCGTGCCCGCGTTCTGCGGCGCACGTGCGCTGATGGATCGCCATGTGCCGACCGCGGACCAGCACGTACTGGCCGCATTCATCGCGGAAGGCCACCTCGACCGCCACATCCGTCGCGTGCGCGGCGTGTATGCGGAGCAGCGCGCGCTGCTGATCGACACGCTCGGGGCGCGGCTGCCGCGCGAACGCGCGTGGGTGCAGCCGGGCGACCAGGGGATGCACGTCGTACTGTGGCTCGCGGAAGGGATTGACGATCTCGACGTGGTCGAGCGCGCCGCGCAAGCCGGCGTCGCGGTGCGCGCGGTGTCGCCGATGTTCGCGCCGGGCACGGCCCGCCCGGGGCTCGTGCTGGGCTTCGGCGGGTTCGGCCGGGCGCAGATGGAAGCGGCCGCGCAGCGGCTCGCGGATGTGGTTTCGTCAGTGGAAGCGCAACCGCGCGTGCCGTAGAAGGTTGCTGGCGCAGGTGTGTCGGTTGCCGCGATCGTGCCGCGCCATCCCGCGCCTGCCGCCTTGAATCACCCCACAGCGACCGGCGATTTCAATATGGCCAGCTACTTGAATCGCTCGCCACCGCTTTGCATTCCGTCGGCAATGAATGCCGCAAGCATATTCGTTTTGACCTCGACGTCGGTATCACTGAATGAATCGCCAGACAGACGCCCGATTCGATGATCGAACACGCTCATCACGAGTGCTCCGACCGCGAACAAATAGCTCCTGCACAGGAACTCGTCCGACGCATTGGGCAGCGCTCGCCGTATCGCCGAGATGTAGGCCTTTCCGATGGGATCGTAATACTCTTCGATGATGCCGCGCGTTCCCTCTTGCGGATCCGAAGCCTCTCTCACAACGAGTTGCGCATACTCTCTGCCCTCTGGCGTTGCGTAGCTCCTGACGATCGGCGATACAAAGGCCGTCGCAATTTTCAACAAAACGTCCGGCTGATCGAAGTCAGTGATCTGCTCAAGCTGAGCCAGACGCTCCTCGACCAGTCCCTTGCGGTACTCGAAAATCGCCTTGTACAGCCCAAGCTTCGTTTCGAAATGGTAGACGATCAGCGGAAGCCCAACGTCTGCTTCCTTCGCGATATCCCGCATCGAAACACCGTGATACCCCTCTCGAGCGAAAAGCCGCTCGGCCGCAACGATCACTCGTTCCCGCTTGTCCATTTCCGGCTTCGTGTTTGATTTTCCGCGTACACGCTGCGTGTTACGTGGCGCCGTCTGGGTCATAAGCAACCGCTCCTTTTGTTGGCAGCGGCTCCGATTGTACTGCAGCGCAGAAAACGAACGCTCAGTCAGTCGTTGAAACGTGCCCAACGCCTAGGTACTAATCCTACTTGGTACGTAGGCTGTACGAACGTACAGTCGGCATCGATTTGACCGTGGGACGGTGAGCTTTCGACTTACCTGCCTCTCTTGATCAGTGACTTCATGAGAAGCAAGGCATCTGTCGTGTGCGCGATTACCGATGCGATCGATACCCGGACCAGGCCCGCCCGTTTGCGGCGGCAGTCAAGACAGGCGCCGAGATCGGAGATGACGCCACGGGGAAACGTCACAACCCCGAGGCCCTTCCCCTTCCCGCGAAGAATCCTCCCGCTTTTCCGCGGAGATGCAGGGAGCATCATCCAGCTGGACCACATCCGTAGCGGGACTGGCCCGCGGTAAGCAGCAAGACAGAAGACAGCGCCACTGCAGACAGTGGCCTGATCCAACACAAAAATCGGTGAGGAGACACCACCATGATCAGGATCACGAAATTTATGGCAGCCGCTTTTTTCATTGACGGCTGCATGTCTACTGCCGCGATAGCGCAGACGTCTACCGTTCAACTCTACGGAATTCTCGACGTTGCGATCGGCTCCTTCAAACCAAGCGGGGCAAGCGCAAGCAGTCTGGCCATGCTGAGCGGCGGTCAAACGACTTCGTTCTACGGCATCCGAGGCACGGAAGATCTCGGCGGCGGCCTTCGTGCCAACTTTGCGATCGAGGGCTACCTGCTCATGAACTCGGGTCAGTCTGGCCGGTTCTCGGGAGACAACGCGTATTCAAGAAATGCCTATGTCGGGCTTTCAGGTCAGTGGGGTGAAATTCGAGCAGGACGACTGATCAACCCGCTTTTTTTCATCACTGCTCGCACGAATCCGCTGGGTGGATCCACGCGCTTTAGCCCGCTCATGGTCCAGACCTGGATAGCCGACTTCGGACGGGCGGTGGCTGGAGACACCAGCTGGGACAGCGCCATCTCGTATGAATCGCCATCCATTGCAGGCACAAAAGTGACGTTCCAGTATGGCCTCCCCGGTACCGGGGCGCACGATGTCCTGGCAGCCGTTGTCTACGATCAGGGGCCACTTTATGCGTCTGCCGCTGCACAGCGCACGGGATACGGACCCGGCATCACCTCGACCACCACACACCAGAACGTCTATTTTGTTGGCGGCACCTACAAGTTCCCCTACTTCTCGCTCTCCGCCTCATTCGATCGCGCATTAGCCTATCCATCGGGACTCTCCACGAAGACCTGGCAGGCGGGCATCTCGGTTCCGGTCGGCATTTCCAGCATCGGGGCATCCTGGGCTCATACAGCGTTGTCGACGCCCACGGGAGATCGGCATCGCGATACCGCCGGTCTGACGTACGACTATCCCCTCTCCAAACGCACCGACGCTTACCTGAGCTACTTGTACGACAAACTGAGTACTGCAGGCACCGGCAACAGCTTCGGAGTCGGACTTCGACATCGATTCTAGGAGCGCGCATCGATATTTGACGCCTGCGATCAACGGTTGACGCGCTTGGGACGGGAGCAAGTTCCTGCACCCACCACGCGGATTGCCGAGCGATCGAGGGCGACGATGCTTGCTGCCGGCGACCGGCCATCTGGCGAACCCTCCATCCAGACGTTGGCTCAGGCCGCGAAGCGTTCGACGTCATATGCCGAATGCCGTGAACTCAAAGGGCGTATCAGGAGGCCCGTGGCGTCCGGCCTTGATTCGCGCAATCTGCGGTTTGGTCCAGTCTTCGCCATGCGGTCGCCCTTCCTCATGACGGCGGGCGTCTCGCTTCTGGTTGCATCGGCCCTTTAGACGAAGGCTCTTCTGCTCGCGCGCCGCTCTGCCGTCAGGCGAAGCGGCGTTTTGCAGCGCCGTCGGAATCTCATGGTTTCCCCTAGGCAAAATATTCACTGACCGTACGTATAGTTCATCAATACAAAAATTGTACGAACGTACAGTCAACACCATCATTCGGTGCTCCAGGAGACAACACTCATGCCCCCCATCTCGACCACATTGAAGTGGCGTGTGCTGATCGGATATTTTTTGAGCTACATGTTCGATGCCGTCGACATCATCATCCTGGCGATTGCGATGCCGGCGATTACGGCATCGCTGCATATCGGCCCGGCACAGGCCGGGCTGCTGGTCACCGCCACCTTGCTCGGCGTGGGCCTCAGCGGCGTGGTCATGGGCCCCGTAGCCGACCGGTGGGGCCGCCGCACCGTACTGCTTCTGTCGCTTGGAGGCTTCGGCCTGCTCACGATGGCGATCTCCGCGGCGACCGATTGGCGCGAGGTGCTGGTGCTGCGGTTTCTCTCCGGGTTGGGCCTCGGCAGCGTGTGGGGGATCGCCGCCGCGCACGTGAACGAGACGTGGCCGGTAGACCAGCGCGCGCGGGCTACCTCCTTCGTGCTGAGTTCATTCTCCATTGGCGCCGCCATCGCTTCAGCCGCGGCCGCCTATGTGCTGCCCACTTACGGCTGGCGCGTGCTGTTCTTTGTCTGCGGCGCCGCAGTCGTGATCGCCATGGCCTACGTCTGGCTGCGCGTACCCGAGTCCGAGGCCTGGCGGGCCGGGCAGCAGCACACACGCAACAGCCGGCATCGGGCGGCTGGCGACCGGGGCGTCGCCGCACTGTTCACCCCGGCCCTGTTGCGCGTGACGCTGCTGGGCACGCTGACGTCGGCGCTGGCACTGGCTGCATACTGGGGCGCCAGCACGTGGCTGCCGACCTTCCTGGTGAAGGAGCGCGGCCTGGAAGTGGGCACCATGGCGCGCTTCCTGGCCTTACTCAACGTCGGCATGTTCATTGGCTACAACGTGTTCGGCTACGTCGCCGACCGCATCGGCAAGAAGAAGGCCCTGATCCTGTCGCTCGTCAGCTCCGGCCTGCTGTTGCCCTTCTATGTACAGGCCACCGACCCAACAGTCCTGTTGTTGCTCGGCCCCGTATTCGCGTTCTTCATGGCCTTCGCCGGGTTGATGGGCTCATATTTCGCGGAACTGTTTCCGACGCAGGTGCGCGCGACGGGCACGGGTTTCTGCTTCAACGTGGGACGCGGTTTCTCCGCATTTGCGCCTCTGCTGCTGGGATCGATGTCCAGTGCCTTCGGCTTCGGTCCGAGCATCGCCGTGTGCGGTGGCGTGTTCATGGCCGCCGCCGTGGTGGTGTTGATGCTGCCGGCCGCAGAAGTCCTGCCCCCGGAAGAAGCCGTCGTCGCACACTGAACCCGGCCGGATCTGATCGCCCTTCAAGAATAGGAGTCCTCCATGACACGCCGCTTCGTCGATTTATCCATTTACCTGGAAAACGACGTCGTCTCCGATCCGCCCGCCTTCAAGCCCGAGATCCAGTACTTCACCCACGAGCATACGGTCGATCAGATCGAACCGTTCTTTCCCGGTCTCAAGAAGGAAGACCTGCCCGACGGCGAGGGCTGGGCCGTGGAGCGGGTCACGCTTTCCACCCACAACGGCACTCACCTGGACGCGCCTTTCCACTTCCACAGCACCATGGACAAGGCGCTTGGCGAAAAGAAACGCGCGTGGACCATTGACGAAGTCCCGCTGGAGTGGTGTTTCCAGCCCGGCGTCAAGCTCGACTTTCGCCACTTCGCCGACGGCTACGTGGTCAACGCCGCCGACGTCGAGGCGGAGCTCGAGCGCATCGGCCACACGCTTCAGCCACTGGAAATCGTGGTCGTCAACACGCGCGCCGGTAGCCGCTATGGCAACAACGACTACGTGTCGGCCGGCTGCGGCATGGGTTACGACGCCACCATGTACTTGCTGGAGCGCGGTGTGCGCCTGACCGGTACCGACGCGTGGAGCTGGGACGCGCCTTTCGTCCATACCGCCGGGAAATACGCCGAGAGCCGCGACGCCGGACTCATCTGGGAGGGCCACAAGGCGGGCCGTGATATCGGCTACTGCCACCTGGAGAAACTGCACAACCTGGAGGCGCTCCCCCCCGATGGCTTCTTCATCAGTTGCTTCCCCCACAAGATCCGCAACGCCTCGGCCGGCTGGACGCGCGCGGTCGCCATCTTCGACGACAGGCTGGCCGCAACCGCCTGATCCACTCACCTTCCCTCCACCACACGACGAGGAACACCCATGAGCAAGACCATCATCAGTTGCGCGATCACCGGCTCCGTGCACACGCCCACGATGTCGCCGTACCTGCCCTGCACGCCCGACCAGATCACCGAGCACAGCATCGCCGCGGCCCAGGCGGGCGCAGCCATCATCCACCTGCACGCGCGCAACCCCGTCGACGGCAGCCCTTCAGCGTCGGCCGACGTCTACATGCAGTTCCTGCCTCGCATCGCCGAACAGACCGATGCCGTACTCAACATCACCACCGGCGGCAGCGTGACGATGACGCTCGAGCAGCGACTCGAAGGCGCACTGCGCGCCTCGTCGGAGATGGCTTCGCTGAACATGGGCTCGATCAACTTCGCCATGTTCCGCATGGCCGAAAAAAGCCGCGAGTGGAAGCATGACTGGGAGGTGCCCTATCTGAAGAATACGGAGGACGGCATCTTCCGCAACACCTTCCGCGACATCCGCTACATCCTGGAAACGCTGGGCAAGACGCATGGCACCAAGTTCGAGTTCGAGTGCTACGACATTGGCCACCTGTATAACCTCGCCTACTTCGTCGAGATCGGCCTGGTCAAACCGCCATTCCTCATCCAGTCGGTGTTCGGCGTGATGGGCGGCATCGGGGCCGACCCGGAAAACGTGCTGCTGATGAAGCAGACGGCCGACCGCCTTTTCGGCAAAGACTACGTGTGGTCGCTGTTCGCCGCAGGCCGCCAGCAAATGCCGTTCGTGACGATGGGCGCGGTCATGGGCGCCAACGTGCGCGTCGGCCTGGAGGATAACCTGTTCATGGGACGAGGCCAGCTCGCCACTTCGAACGCCGAGCAGGTGGCCAAAATCAGCCGCATCCTGACCGAGCTCGGGCTGGAGATCGCCACCCCCGACGAGGCCCGCGCGATGTTGGGGCTGAAAGGACGAGACAAGGTCAATTTTTGACGCGTCGCCGTGATCGGGCATCGCCCACCTCCACCCGGCCGGATTCGGGCAAGCGGTGGCGCGTCGCATCCCCCGCCCCCGCTCAACGGCGCTTGAAGGCGATCTCGTGCGGTAGCGGCTCGAGCGATGGAACGTGCGCGGCGGGCGCCCGTCGCGCGGATGCGGGTCGACATGACGCGCGACTGGTCTGCGATCTCGACGGGGTCGAGCGGGCCGGGCTCAGACGGGTTCGACCGCAGAGGTTCAGCGCGCGGGCGGCGCCCAGGGTGCGGTCATGAACTGGTCGGTGAGATAGTCGAGCAGCACCGCGACGCGCGCGGTACGCAGCATGCCGGGCGGCGTCACGAGGTTCACGTTGATGTCGGCGATCTTCCAGTCGTGCATCACTTCCTCGAGTTCGCCATGCCGTAGCGCATCGACAACCAGGAATTCGGGCTGCAGCGCAAGGCCGTAGCCGGCGACCAGTGCGGGCAGGATCACGTCGGCGTTGTTGGTGCGGATGCGTCCGTTCACCGGTACTGAAAATTTTTCTCCGGACGTGGTGTGCCGAAACCGCCAGCAACCCGACGTCGGCAGATTCGTGTAGGTGAAGCAGACATGTCGCTCGAGATCGCGCGGGTGAGCCGGACGTCCGTACCGGTCCAGGTAGGCAGGCGAAGCGACGAGCGGCCGGCGGACTGCGCAGAGCCTGCGGAAGCGCAGCGTCGAATCGTTCAGTTCGGCAATCCGGATCGCGATGTCGAAGCCCCCCGGAACGACGTCGACCAGATGGTCGCTCAGCATGAGATCGATGTCGACGCTCGGGTAGCGCTCGAGAAACGCGGGCAGCACCGGTGCGAGATGCAGGAGGCTGAACGACATCGGCGCATTCACGCGCACGAGGCCGTGCGGCTCGAGCGCCTGAGCCGTTGCTTCGTTCTCGATCAGTTCGGCATCCGCGAGCAGCCGGATCGCACGGTCGCGCAAGAGATTGCCCGTCGGGGTCAGCGACAGTCTGCGCGACGTCCGGTACAGCAGCATGGTGCCGAGCCGTTGCTCGAGGCGCGCGATGGCCTTCGACACGGTCGACTGCGACGTGCCGATCAGCTCGGCGGCCTTTGCAAACGAGCCGGTTTCTGCGACGCGCGCGAAAATGGCCCAGGCGTCGAGATCAGGAAGGTGTTGCATCATGGGATTGGAATCGATGGTTGTGTGCTGGCGAGCTGGCCGGCACGGTCCAAACGCGGACATTGACTGCGCTGGCGGGCCGGCTCGTCACGTTGATTGACGTGCAGGCGGTCGCGCTCATCGAGTCGTTTTTCGAATACTCATCACATGAGGAATGGCTGGCGAGCGCAATCGATTACGCGCTCGATCTGATGCTTTTCAACGGACACCTCACGACCGGACACCTCGCGACGCTCGATCGTTCGCACGCGATTGACGGCGTGTGGGGAAAGTGTCGGCAATGGGCGAGCTCGATGCGACCGCGCCCGATACCCGGCGCTTATTTCACCGGCACGTCCGCGAGCACTACCTGCGGGTTCGGATCGACGAAGATCGGCTGGCTATGCTGCGGAGCGAGTACTTCATGTTTTCGATTGCTCATGAAGTTTGCAGTCCTTTGAAGCGGAAAATGGGAGACCGGCCTCGATCGTGCAAACGATGGAAGCCTGTGCGCAATGCGCTGGCATCACGGTGGCCGGGTCGACACATTTGACACGTATTCGCGTCGAATGAACACCAAAGAAACGGAATCAAACCGATTCGAATTAGCGCTTGCACTTCGTACCCGACGGATTCGCGCCTGCTCGCGCGAACGCTCGCCACGTTTTCAAGGATTCGAAAGGCCGTTGCGCGTCTCCGGTCGCTTCTGGCTGGATTTGTGCGCTCGGCACGCCGTCGTCGGCTCGCCACCCGCGCGGACGATGCCACGCTCGCATTCGAGCGCGGATCTCGATGCAACGTGGAATGTGACGAAACAACTGCAGCTCTTCGCGACCGTGACGAACCTGCTCAACAAGCAATACGCGAGCTTCGGCGTACTCGGCGAGAATTTCTTCAACGGACCGGGCCACACTTACGACCCCGCGAATCCCGTGAGCGAGCAGTTCGTCGGCGTGGGCGCGCCGCGTGGCGCGTGGGTGGGACTGCGCTATGCGTGGAAGTGACGGCACGGGCCCGCCCGATGTGCAACGACCGGCAGACATCGCGCCGCGCTGGTCGGGCGGCCCCTCGTAACAGCAGGCCGGCCGCCATTCGTCAGCGGAATCGCATCTGCGCGTGCGGTAAAAGGTTGTCGGCGGGCAACAAACGTAATCGTCTGTAAATCCTGCAAGCAAACAGCCATTTTGGCCGGTGTCGCACGTGCGCCGTTTGCTAGGATCGCGCCTCTTCCCTCCGCGCTCCTGCCGCCTTGAATCGCTTCGTGCCGCTTCTCCGAGATGCGTGGCGCCATTGCCGCGCCCGCGTCGTACCGTTCGCCGCCGCCAGCGGCGCGCGCATCCGCGCGCTGGGCGCCGGCGTGCTGCATCGCCTGCGTCATCCGACGCGCCGCGGCGTCGCGCTGACGCTCGCCGCGATACCGGTGCTGGGCCTGCTGGTGCTGCTCGCATTCGTCCCGTTCACGCCGAGCATCGGCGACATCCGCAAGGCGCGCATCGACCGCCCCGCGCGCGTGCTGTCCGCCGACGGCCAGCTGATCGCCGAGTTCCGGCCGGTCAACCGCGAATGGGTGCCGCTCAAGCAGATCTCGCCGCACATGGTCGACGCGCTGATCGCGACCGAGGATCACCGCTTCTACGCGCATCACGGCATCGACTGGCGCCGCACGATCGCGGCCGGGCTGCACACGTTCTCGGGCGATCGCCAGGGCGGCTCGACGATCACGCAGCAGCTCGCCCGCAACCTGTATCCGGACGAAGTCGGCCGCGCACCGACGCTCACGCGCAAGGTGAAGGAGCTGATCACTGCGTTCAAGATCGAGTCGGTGTACAGCAAGGACGAGATTCTCGAGACCTACCTGAACACCGTGCCGTTCCTGTACAACGCGTACGGCGTCGAAATGGCCGCGCGCACCTACTTCGGCAAGTCGGCCGACCAGCTCGACATCGTCGAAAGCGCGACGCTCGTCGGGATGCTGAAGGGCAACAGCTACTACAACCCGGTGCTGAATCCGGAACGCGCGGTACAGCGGCGCAACATCGTGCTCGACCGGATGGCGCAGATGCGCATGCTGACGCCGCAGCAGCTCGCGAAACTGCAGCGCCAGCCGCTGCGCGTCGACTTCGAGCCGCAGTCGGGTCAGCCCGGCCTCGCCCCGCACTTCGCGGTGCAGCTGCGCAAATGGCTGATCGCGTGGGCCGATCGCAACAACTACGATCTGTACTCGGATGGCCTCGTCGTACGCACGACGCTCGATGCGCGACTGCAGGACATGGCGACGCAGGCGCTGACGCGGCAGACCGAACGGCTGCAGGCGATCGCCGACAGCGCGTGGCGCGGCCCGTCCGGCTGCGGACTGCGCAACGACCTGTTCCGCGGCTTCATCCGCCAGACACCCGAGTATCGCCAGGCCCGCGACACGGGGCTTGCCGATGTGCCGGCGCTGAAGCAGCTCGGCGCCAATCGGGAATTCATGCGCGCGCTGTGCGAGCACAAGACGCAGGTGCAGGCCGGCTTCGTCGCGATCGATCCGCGCAACGGCGCGATTCGCGCGTGGGTCGGCAGTCCCGATTTCGGCAGCGAGCCGTTCGATCACGTCTCGCAGGCGCGGCGCCAGCCGGGCTCGACGTTCAAGCCGTTCGTCTATGGCGCGGCGTTCGCGGACGGCATGCGGCCGGGCGATACGTTCGTCGATCGCCCCGTCGCGATCCCGGTCGACGGCCGCGCGGTGTGGCGCCCCACCGATGCGGAGCCGCCGACGGGCGAGCCGATGACGCTGCGCGATGCGCTCGCGCTGTCGCGCAACCGCATCACCGCGCAGGTGATGCAGCAGGAAGGTGCCGCGAAGGTCGCGCAGCTCGCGCGTGCGATGGGCGTGCGTGAAAGCCCGCTCGACGCGGTACCGTCGCTCGCGCTCGGCACGAGCCCCGTCACGCTGAAGGAGATGGTGTCCGCGTACGGCACGATCGCGAACCGCGGCGTGTACGTCGCGCCGCAGATGATCACGCGCATCGAGGATCGCGACGGCAAGGTGCTCGCCACCTTCGGCAGCGCGCCGCCCGAACGTGCGCTGCCGGCGCCCGCCGCGCAGACGCTGGTCGACGTGATGCGCGACGTCGTCGATCGCGGCACCGGTGCCGACATCCGCTCGCGCTACGGGATCCGCGTCGACGTCGCCGGCAAGACGGGCACGACGCAGGACAACGCGGACGGCTGGTTCATCCTGATGCATCCGCAGCTCGTGGCCGGCGCGTGGGTCGGCTTCGACGACGGCAGCGTGACGCTGCGCAGCGACTACTGGGGCGCGGGCGCGCACAGCGCGCTGCCGATCGTCGGCACGTTCTACGATGCGGCGCTGCGCGCGCGGGCGATCGATCCGCACGCGCAGTTCTCGCCCGACTTCCGGCCGCGCAGCGCGCCGGCGCCGCGGCGGCGCGCGCCGCATCCGGGCCTGTTCGACTGGCTGAGGTTGTTCCGCTGATCGTGGGGCCGTCGGGCAAGACGGCCGTTCGCTTTACGTGCGCGTCGTCGTCGCTCGCCCGTCCGGATACAACCAGACGGCCACGCCGTCGTCGCGCCATGCCGCGACCGGCTTGCCGTCGCGCCAGTTTTCCGCGATCGCGGCGCGGCGGACAGGCCACGACATCAGCAACGTGCGCGCGGCGTTGCCGTCGAACAGCGCGTCATCGCCGATCCGTGTGTAACGGGCCGGATGCAGCACGGTGCCGTCCGCACGGAACACGGTCGCGCGCACGTCGTCGCCGTCCTCGTCCAGCACGCCGGCCAGCCAGCCGTAACCGGACGCGAAGAACAGGCCCGCCGGGTCGTCGCAGCGCCCCAGCGAAATCGTCGTGCCCGTCTCCAGATCGCAGATCGCGACATGCATCGGGTCCTCCGACAAGAGGCCGACCGCATAACGCGTGAGCAGCTCGCGCGGCACCGCCGTGTCATCCGGCAACCACGGCAGCGCCCACATGTTCACGAAATCGAAGCGCGTCAGCGCACGGCCCAGCCCGTCGACGATTGCGCAACGTCCGTCGCCGCGCCGTACGATGTGGCGAATCGCGCCAAGATCGGTCACGGTCTCCGTCCGCTCGCCGTCGATCAACCTGGCGATTTCCGCGTAACGCGGCTCGACGACCGTCCGGCCGTTCAGATCGACGAGGCCGACGTGATCGCCCCGCTGGGCGATGAACGCACCGCATTCGGACGACCATTCGAGCGACGTCCATTCGGGCCGCGCCCGCCATTGCCCGTCGCGGTCGACCAGCCCCCAGTGCTCGCCCTCGCACACCGCCACGACGGCGCCGTTCACGAATTCCTGCGCATCGTCGAAACGCGGCGGGATCACCCATGCGCCGTTCGTGTCGACGAAGCCCCAGCGTTCGTCCAGGCTCGCGGACGCCAGCCCGTCGGAGAACTCGCCGAAGTTGTCGAGCAACGGTTCGAGCACCCACGTGCCGTCCGTGCGCACGAGCCCGAATCGCTCGCCGACGCGCACGCATGCGATGTCGCCCGTGAAGTTCCATACTTCGTCGAATGCCGGCTCGCGCACGACGCGCGCCCCCGCCTCATCGGCGAGCAGCAGGCCGAACTGCCCGTCGCGCGCCACCCACAGCAACCGGTCGTCGTGCGCGCCGCTGCGCCACAGGTTCGTCCACGCCGGCGGCACGATCACGTCCCATGCGTCGTTGCTCTCGCGCCGGACGCCCCACAGACCGTTGCGTCCGCGAAAGCTGAACGTGTCGTAGGCGAGCCAGCGGCCATGTACCTCGCCGGCATCGAACATCTCGGCAAACGTCACGCCGCGGGGCGGCTCCTGACGCTTGAAATAGTGATGCGACACGCCGCCGAATCCGAAGCCCCACGCCCAGTCGCGCCAGTCGGGACGCGCTTCGATCTCGAGCGCATCACGCACGCCGCGCACATCGCGGAAGTCCATGCAGTTCGCGACTTGCCACCACAGGCGCGTGCAGGTGTCGCGTTCGTCGTCGATGAATGCGTCCGGCTCGCCGCCGGCAAGCCACGACAACTCGTCGAGGTTCGCGGAAAACCGTGGCGCGCCATGCGCATCGCCGAGCGCGTCGATCGATTCGCCGAGATGGCGTAAGAGCGCATCGAACTGGCGCGCGAGCGCCGGATCGTCGCCGGGCAGCGGATGCGCGACGACGAACGATGCGAGCCGGCTGAGGCGCGCATGCGCGGCCCTCGCATCGCTCGCGAGATTCGGCGTGCCCGCGTCGCCGAACACGCGCTGATCCGTAATCGCGTCGCCCGCGCCGCCGTCGGCGAGCAGCACGCGCCACAGCAGCGGAAAGTGATTGTTGGATTCCGCGAACTCGATCGTCCGCGCGTCGTCTCCATCAGCGGCCTGGAGATAGAGCCATGCTCGATTGCCCATCGGTCGGATCGCCCTCGTTGTCGTTGTATGGCGTCGGTTCGGTCGCGGTCAGTGTGCGGCGGATGCCTTCAGCAGCCGCAGGATCTCCGGCGTATCGGCGGCGTCCGCCAGCACTTTCGCGGACGGCTTCACGCCGGCATCGAGCAGGCGCTGCACGCCGTCGACACGACGCGCGGTCACCTCGCCGTCGAGCAGCGCATCGTCGTGCAGCACGTCCGGTTTCGCGTCCTTCGCGAGCACACTCTCCCGGCCCGCCACCGCCTTCACGGGCTCGGCGGCGAATCGCCGCGGCGTGCGACCGGATACAGCTCGATCCCGTTGACCTGGAAGCCCTGCATCGTCAGCATCACGACACCTGTCGTCGAATGCTTCGTCTCGAAGTTGTGGCCGGTAATCGACGTGACCTGATACGGCGAGCCGATCGGCATCTTGACCAGCTCGCCGCCCGGCACGTCGAGCACGCAGGCGCCCGGCGGCGCCTTGTCGGGGCCCTCGGTTTCCAGCTCGGCCTCGTGCGTCGGCGCCGTTTCGACGCTCCACTGGCCGGCGTCGCGCACGCGCAGCACGATCTCGCCGCTCACTTTCTCGACGCGCAGCGTCGCGGGTTTGCCGGCCGCCGGCGCGTAATCGCCGAGCAGGGTATCGCAGGCAGTGCCGGCCCGCGCGGACAGCGACGCGAGCAACAGCAGACAGAACAAGGGGGTACGCACGGCTGAAGCCTCTCTCTTCGAATTGTTTTGGGAATGTCCGGCGCGACAGCGCACGGCGGCGGCGACACGACCGATCGCCACCGGACGCCAATATAGCGAACGTGAGCGACGTGTGCCAGCCGGCGCACGCCCATGCGACAGGCAGGGAAACGCAAAGGTGTGGCGTGGCGCGGCGCCGGATGGGTCCATCCGGACGAAGCGGAGCCGCTGCGTGCTGCGCCGCGCGGGCCGTCAGTCCGCCGTGTCGCCGCCCTTCGGCACCTTCGACCACGCCTTGCGCCCCGGCAACGGCGACCACGCCGGCCGCGTCTTGCGGGCGCTGTCGATCACGACCAGGTAGCGGCCCGCGATCGGCGTGATGTCGCGATCGCGACGCAGCACCCACAGCGACTTGCCGGCCTCGACGCGCGCCTGGTAATCGTCGTCGAGCAGGCCGTGCCGGTCGAAGAACGTGTTCAGCGACGCGGGAATCCGCACGCACCCTTTCGAGTGCCGGATCCCGAGCAGCGATTCGAGGCGATCGGGATCGGTCGCATGCATCTGGAAGCGCATCGGCGACACGCCGCCCTTGCCCCAGCCGCGCTCGCCGTCCACCCAGCCGAAGTCGTAGATGCGCATGTCGCGGCGGCCGTAGCCGCGAATGCCGTTCTCGTTCGTCGTGCCTTCCGCGCGGAAATCCATGTTGTCCGGCGAGTGATGGAACACGCCGAGCGGTGTCAGGAAATGGTCGTATTTGCCCGGCAGCCCGGTGCCGACCGGCGATGCACCGATCATCATCCACGCGTTGGCCGGTGTCGCACGGAAGTAGATGAACAGCGCCTGCACGGTCGGCGCGCGGTCGACCATCGCGATGTATTCGCCGGCGAGATCGCCGAGATCCGCATCGGCGAGCGCCTTCTGGAGCCGCTCGCCGTAGGCGCGCTGCTCGCTTGCCGGCACGTTCAGGCGCCGCGTGACTTCCTGCGTGAAGCGCTTGCGCATGTCTATCGCGCGTGCCGTCGCATTTTTCGCCTCCTCCGCCGACAGTGGCGGATGCCGGCGCGGCGGCGTCGGCGCGGGGGGGCCAACCTCGCTGGCGGGCGTCGCGGAAGCGGCGGAAGCAGGTGTCGCGGCGGAAGCAGCGGAAGCGGCAGAGGCCGCCGATGCGCCCGATACACTCGATGCGCCCGACGCCGGACTGGCCGGCTGCGCAGGATGCGCGTGCGATGCGGCAGGCGCGGACTGCGCAGCCGACGCATCCGACAACGCATGCGCCGACGAAACGGCACGCGCACGGGAAGCCGCCGATGCGGGCGACTCGATTGATGAGGATGACGTAGCGGCAGGCGACGATGCGTCGGACGCCGCAAAGGCAGGCCGCTCGACCAGCACGGCGATCGGCAGTGCCGCCGCGAGCCAGATACACGTAACGGCGACACGAACAAGACAACGCGGCTTCGCAAATCGCCGCGTGAAGCTGAAAGGCATCATACGTTCGAAGCCATCGGCCGATCCGGCCGCCGCATGCTGCTGTTGCGAGCGGCGCATCTTCCGCGCGAGCCATCGACACGTCCGGCGCATCGTGCGCACCCGGCGCCGACGCCTCTTCGCGGCGGAGCCGTTCGCTGATGCAACGCGTGCGGTCCGATGGCGGCTAATGAGTCGTCAGGCCCTTCATTTTACGCGTCCGCGCAAGAATCGGCAGCGACGCCAGTTGCGGTTTCACCGTGGATTTGCGCTTCGTCACGCTTTGTTTCAACTCGTTGCCGCCCGCTTGTTCGTTACGTGGCAATGTTGTTTGTTGGGCATCCGAGATCGATACAGGTCGCCGTGTGTTTCGCCAACGCGCGTGGCATCTTCAAATCGATTCGTATGCCAGATCATTCCCGATCCGCGGCACACGCCGTACGCGCGATGCAATCGCCATCGCAGCACACGCACGCATGCCGCACGAACCGTGCGACACGCGTGCACCACCGCCGATTACTTCGAGATGGCTTCGAGCGCGATGCCCTTCGTGCGCGGCCCCATGAGCCCGATCGCAGCCATCACGATCACCATCGCGCCCGCGATGAACGCGAACACGCCGAACGTGCCGAAACCCTTCAGCACGGCCGCGATCACGAACGATGAGAAGATCGCCGAGAAGCGGCTCCACGAATAGACGAAGCCGACCGCCCGTGCGCGGATCGACGTCGGGAACAGCTCGGCCTGATACGCGTGGAAGCTGTACGACATGATGTTGCTGGCGAGCGTGAGGCCGATGCCGAGCACGATCAGGAATGCGCCCACCGTCGTCTGGCTGAACAGCAGCCCGCAGACGACGATCGCCGCCGCCATCGCGACGATCACCGACTTGCGCTCGAAGCGGTCGGCGATCACGAGGCCGATCAGCGGGCCGATCGGTGCGGCGAGCGCGATCACGCTCGAATACATCAGGCTCGATGTGATCGTGATGCCCTGCTTGATCAGCAGCGTCGGCACCCAGTTCGCGAAGCCGTAGAAGCCGACCGTCTGGAACACGTTGAAGATCGTCATCATGATCGTGCGGTTGCGATACGGCTGCACCCACATGTCGCGGAAGCTGCCGCGCGGCGGCACGGGTTCGGCGGGCGCGGGCAGCGGCAGCGGCCGCCCGTATTCGGCTTCGACCTTCGCCTCGAGCGCGCGCATGATGCGGTCGGCTTCGTCGACCCGGCCCTGCTGCGCGAGCCAGCGCGGGCTTTCCGGCAGTTCGCGGCGAATCCACCACACGAACAGCGCGCCGTGCGCGCCGATCAGCACGACCCAGCGCCAGCCATCGAGACCGAACGGCGCATGCGGCACGAGCAGATACGCGAGGAACGCGACCACCGGCACCGCGACGAACCCGACCGCCTGCTCGCACGCGAACGCGCGGCCGCGGATCTGCTTCGGAACGAGCTCGGAGATGTACGTGCCGATCGTCACCATCTCGACGCCCAGGCCGAGACCGACGACGAAGCGCCAGAAGTTCAGCCCGGCAGCGGTGTCCTGGAACGCCATCACAACGTTGGCGGCCGTGTACCACAGCAGCGACCACGTGAAGATCGCGCGGCGGCCGAAGCGGTCGGCGAGGAAGCCGCACGCGATCGTGCCGATGAAGAGCCCGGAGAACAGCGCGGCGATGAAGCTCGCGACGCCCGTGGTGCCGAACAGGCCGTGCGTCGTCGCCGACAGGATCCCGCTTTTCACGAGGCCGGGCGCGACGTAGCCGCTATAGAGCAGGTCGTAAAGCTCGAAGAAGAAGCCGAGGCTCAGCAGGACGACGAGCTTCCAGACGGTTCGTGTAGGCGGCAGGCGGTCGAGGCGGGCCGAGATGGAGCCGGGGTCGATCGCCGCGGGGCGGGCGGCGCCCGCTGCGGCGAGCGGGTCGGGCTGGGTGGATGCCATGGTGGCAAGTCTCCGGATTCTTGATTGTCCTGGCGCTACCAGAGCGTTGCTGGCGAGCGGCTTCGCGCATTTTAGCGAGGCGAGCGGCGGAACACATCAGTCGACTGACACACAGGAGCGGCTGTCATCCAGCCGGTGCCGCCCTCACTGGCGACTGGAGCACAACGTCATACGGGCTTCACGGCCGGCCAATCTGGCCTCAACCGGCCGGCGGAATACCCGGCGTGAACCGGACGCCTTTCTTCGCGGCGCGCAGGACGGCATCGGCCAGTTGATCCCCGACGACAATGTAGGTCGGAGAATCGAATTGCCGACCGATTCCGATGGCCGGGAAATCGGGGCGCAGGACCATCTTTTTGAAGCCGACCTTGGCGTCAGGAAACCCGTGGATTTTCACCATGATCGGCTCGGAAGCATCGTGATCGACCGCATCGACTTTCCGCAGCGGGTTGAGCAGAAAGTACGCGCCATCGATAGCGCCGCCGCTCGAGCCGATGACGGCCGGGATGAACTGAACATCGTCGTCGTTCACCAGTTCCTCGATCGCAACACGCACCGCTTCACTGACGAGAGGAATCAGGATGTCCGACCAGATGACGCCGTAATCCCCGATCTTCGGCCGCCCGCTTCGTGGTAGCTCGAACGATAAAGGGGCTGGCGTTGCGACGCGCTTTCCCGCCTGCCACTCGAAACGATCCACGCCGTTTTTTGCGTCGTCGTAGCGTGCCATCCGGCTTTCCGGATAGTCCGCCTCCGTGGTCCAGATTTTCGTCATCTTTCACCGTATCCGTTTCATGCGGATCGATCCCGACCATGCGCCGGCCGGGCATCCCTGCTCGCTTTTCTCCAGCAAAGCAAAATGCTTCGTGCAAGCGCCCCGATTCAATCGATACCGAAGCCAGTCATATTCAGCGCTACCGGCGACAGGATGAACGACGTGCCATCCGCGTCCTGCTTGACGTGCCAGAGAACCAGACCATACGTCCACAATTTGCCGGCGATCGTCAGGTACTCGTCCGCTCCGTTGGCAAGCATTCCGCCCAATACAAACGGAGGAAGCCACATCAGCTCGATACGGCCATCTCCCCTCCAGCCTTCCTGAAGGAACCGCTCGCGTGCGAACTGTTCATACGGCGCCGGATCGCTCAGGAATTCGCTGGCAGGGCGACAGAAATTCAGGTTATCCACCCACTCGTACGCATAGCAAAAGAAGTTGCCCAGCGCGTCCGGGGAATACGGAATGACATCGCTTTTATTGATGGAATAGCCCATGCATCACACCCTCAACCTGATTCGTGTCCCGAAGCGAACGCGTTTCGCTTCACTCATATTGCGTCAGCTCCAACCGGATCGACGCCAGCAGATCCCGCGGCAATACAAGCTGCCCGTTGTCTGCCGGCGCCGGAAAAACCGCGCATAGCCTTTGATCTTTCTCCATTCCGGGCAGCCAGCGCGACAAGAACGCGTCGAGCGGAATCGTTTCCGCATGAAAGCCCGTCCATGCGTCATCGGCACATAGCGCCGCGAAGTCCTGCTCGGGCCAAAACGGAATCGCCATGCGGCCCTCTGCGGTTGCAGTCGCCCACCCGGTATCGAACAGGCCCCAGACGACTTCCGAGTCGGCAATCTTGCGAATGAAGTAATCGAGCCGTGCCTGAGCATCGAGCCGCAGAACGCTTTCGATCTTCTGTGGATGAAGCGCTATCAATCGCCTCCGTCTCGACGTCGGGTCTGACGGACATCGGCCGCGAGCGTGCCCGGGTGCGGAATCGCGTTAGCCACCGGCACCGGCCGGCTGACGTTAACGTCGCCGCGCGCACTGAAACCTTCGCTGAACGGCACGCTATCGCCCGGATCCACATCGGACGGCCACGGCGGTGTCGATTCATCCGCCGCACTCGAAGGAAGGGTTTGATCTGCCACGCTCTCAGGATGCTTTTCGTTGTTCGTATTTCGACGCTCGGCGACCGAGCCGCGTCTCGTGCCCCGGACGACCTGCCGGTGACTCGCGGGATTGTACGACGACCGAACGGCCGGACAATGTCCGGCCACCCGTCCCCCACGCACCTGGCAGCGACTCATGCCCCGTTTGTCCGGTTCGCCCGCGCGCCGGCTTTATGTAAATTTCGTAACCGTCTGTCCCGCCGCCGGCCATCGCCCGCCGCCAAAAATGCGCCCGTTCCGGCGCAATTCGATCGACACACCCGCCGTAAAACGGTGCAAACAGCCCATCCCGCCGTGTGTCCCCCTTTTCGGCCGCCGCGACACCACAGATGCACATTCGGGAGTCGTTCACCTCCGCGCCCCGGTAACATGCTACCGGGCCAACCACCGGCTTCCGGGCGCCTTTCGGCGACCGGTATTGTCGGCCAATCGTAAGCATTCCATGTCCATACAACGACTATCCCTCTACGCGCGCCGGATCGCGCTGATCGCGCTGCTGCAGTTCGCGGCGATCGCGACCGCGTCGGCGTTTCCCGGGGCCGCCTCGGCCCCGATGGCGAGCGGCGTCGGCGCCCCCGTCCCGGCCATCTCGTTGAGCGACGCCATCGCGCAGCTCAAGCAGATGCAGGCCGAGCAGGACCGCATCAAGCAGCAGACCTCGACCGCATCGAGCAGCAAGGAGCTGGACGCGCTCGGCGACGCGGCGCAGGAGCTGAGCACCGATGTCGAGAAGCTGCAGAGCGATCTCGTTCCGCAACGCGCGCAGGTCCAGGCGCAACTCGACGTGCTCGGCCCTCCGCCTGCCGAGGGCGCCGCGCCGGAAACGCCGGCCGTCGCGAAGCAGCGGGCGACGCTGAACGCGCGCAAGCTGCAACTCGATGCGGCGTTGAAGCAGACCGCCGACCAGAAGACCAACCTCACGAACCTGAACGAACAGTTCGCGAAGCTGCATCGCGGCCTGCTGAAGAACCAGCTCGCGTTCCGTTCGGGCGGCATTTTCAGCGCGCAGTTCTGGCTGCCGCTGTTCCATGTTTCGCCGGACGACGCCCAGCGGCTCGGGGACTTCGACGAAGAAATGCTCGACATGCTGCGCTCGTCGTGGGTGCCCGGACAAAAGACGATCACCACGCTGCTGCTGATTGCCGCGTTCGCGGCATGGCTCGGCGGCCGCCGGCTCATCGAGCGCGGGCTCGCCTGGTTCTGCGTGAACCGCCTGCCGGCCACCCGCCTGCGCCGCAGCGCGCTGGCGTTGTCGACCGCGCTGTCGACCCTGCTGGCCACCGCCATTGCCGTTCAGATCTTCTACCTTGCCGTGGCGCGCCATTACGAACTCACGCCAGGCCTGACCGATCTGTGGGACCAGTTCGCGAAACTTGCCGCGACCTGCGCGCTGATCGCCGGGCTCGGCCGTGCGCTGCTCTGCACGAAGCATCCATCGTGGCGCCTGCCCGCGCTCGCCGATCCCGTCGCTCGCGCGATGAAGCCCTTCCCGGGCATCCTGGCGGCGCTGCTGCTGATGTCCGGCACGCTCGAATCGATCAACCGGATCGTCGACACCAGCCTGTCGGTCACGCTGTTCGGCCGCGGTATCGTGTCGCTCGTCGTCGCGCTGACGGTCGGCGCGTCGCTGCTGCGCTCGAACCGCGCGCGCAGCGCGCTCGCGGCCGCCGGCGAAGCGCCCGAGCAGCGCTCGACGCTCGCCGGGCTGATCCATGCCGCCGTCACGCTGGCCATCGTCGCGGCACTGATCGCGCTCCTGATCGGCTACATCACGGTCGCGCGCTTCATTACCTACGAGCTCGTGTGGTTCGAGATCGTGCTGGGCGCCACCTATATCCTGATCCAGTTGATGCGCGACGCGAGCGAAAGCCTGTTCTCGTCGAGCCTGTCGACGGGCCAGCAGATCAAGCACCTGTTCGCGCTCGAAGACCGGCACCTCGACCAGGCCCGTACGGTCCTGTCGGGTTTCAGCACCAGCCTGCTGATGCTGATCGCGGCCATCGCGCTGCTGACGGGCGGGTTCGGCACGACGCCGGGCGACCTGCTCGACAGCGCGGTCGCGATGATCGGCAGCCAGCGGCTACAGAGCCTGAACATCATGCCCGACCGGATCATGAACGCCGTGATCGGGTTCGCGATCGGCTTCTACCTGCTGCGCTCGCTGCGCCGCTGGCTCGACAGCGAGTTCATGCCCGCGCTCGGCATGGATACGGGGATGCGCGTGTCGCTGATCACGCTGTTCACCAACGTCGGCTATGTCCTGCTCGTGCTGATGACGCTCGGGCTGCTCGGCGTCAGGTGGAACAACCTCGCGTGGATCGTCAGTGCGTTGTCGGTGGGTATCGGTTTCGGCCTGCAGGAGATCGTGAAGAATTTCGTGTCGGGGCTGATCCTGCTGACCGAGCGCCCGGTGAAGGTGGGCGACATGATCAGCATCTCGGGCGTCGAAGGCGATATCCGCCGCATCAACGTGCGTGCGACCGAAATCCAGCTCAGCGACCGCTCGACCGTGATCGTGCCGAACTCGCAACTGATCTCGCAGAACCTGCGCAACGTGACGATGGGCAACAGCACGCAGGGCGTCGCGACGCTGGTGCTGACGTTCCCGCTGAACACCGATCCCGAGCAGGTGCGCGACCTGCTGCTCGACGCGTATCGCTCGCATGACGCGATTCTCGAGAAGCCGGCGCCGTCGGTCACGTTCAGCCAGCTCACCCCGGACGGCATCACGCTGAGCGTGACGGGTTACGTGTCGAGCCCGCGGATCGCCGGTTCGACGAAGAGCGATCTGCTGTTCGAGATCCTGAAGCAGTTGCGCGCAGCGGGGATCACGCTGTCGAGCCCGCAGATGCTGGTCGTGCAGAACATGCCGGTGGTGGAGCCGTGATGCACGTTCCGCGCCGCGCGCGTTCGCGCTAGGCAAGCTGTCCGCGGTCGATGCGCAGGTTCGCGACAGCGTCCCCGGGCACGACCCATTCATGTCCGGCCTGCGTCATGAATGCGATGGCGCCGCCCGCGCGCCGGGCGGCGACGAACGGATCCGACGTCGTCGACATCACGACCCAGTCGACGCGGTGTCCCGTCCGCTTGTAAAAGAAGCCGTACGACCCGTGCGACGCACCCTCGCCGCCCGCATAGGTCGCCCCGTCGATCTCGATCGAAAATCGCTCGAACGCATCGGTAACCTCCGATGGGTCGATCTCGATCGCCTCATCCAGATCCAGCCGCGAACCGGCTATCGTGTAGCCGATCACGCGTGTCCGGCTGAACGCAATGCAATCCGCTTGAAAGAGCGATTCATCCCGTATCAGGTCGGCGAGCGTATCCATTCATCTTCCCCGTCTCGATCCGGTCAGTCGATCGTGACCGTCTCCGGCCAGCCATAGACGATCTCGTCGTTCTGCGCGTCATCCTCATCGCACCGGATCGTGATCAGGTTTCCGCTGGGATCCAGGACGTGCGCCGCGTAGCCGGCCCGCATGCGCGCGATCTCCGTGAACGTCGCGCCGATCTCCTTCAGATGCCGGCAAAAGACACCGAAGTCCTTTTCGACCCAGATCTGCAGGATCGAGATGCCGCTTACCGGATGGTGCTTCTCACGATAGACGAACAGACCGGCTCCGGCGTCGCCCCCGAACAGGACCTCCTGATCGTCTACGACCTGAAAGCCCAGGCCACGCCCATAGAAATCCACCATGGCCCGAATGCCCTTCGGCTTCACCGGAATGACAAACCTGACCTTGCTTTTGATGTCGTCCATCTCGTCCCGCTCGCTTGCAGTTGGTTACGTGGTATTCAACCCGATGCCGATCGACCCGACACCTTCGTCAACGGCGGCAACGGAATCCCGCCCTGCCCGAGAACGGCGATCGCGTTGCGAAGAAAAGCCAGCGGACGATCGGTTCTCGCGCCGTACAGATCGACGATCCCGACCTCGACGACGGTTTCGACCAACGCCATGAACCTTGGCAACTCGCCGTCCGGCAGTGCCGATTCGACACCTGACGGAACCGGATCGCCCCTGCCGTTCAGTTCGAGCAAGGCCCCTTGGCGCGCCCACTCGGGCAGGCTCCGGGCGACCGCGATGGCATCGAGATGCGCGAGGAGGGCATCGATGGCCGCGTGCGAACACCCGTTTGCGTCGCAATAGCGACGCAAACACGAAGACGCATAGACCTGCATGTCGACCGGCGACAACATCGCCAGTCTCGCGAGAAGCTCGTTTTCGTTCACGATCTCGGTACCGTCAGCCAGGGCCGGCCGATCCGTTCGCCGGGGCAAGCGTCTGTCGACGTGTGACCCGCGCGCGTTCCCCGCCCGTCATCGATCCATCACCCGCGCCCATCGCCCCGATCGGCGCCCACGCGCACGATACCGCATTGCGCCGCCCCAAAACACAAAGGGCCGGCACCGCCACGCGGCAGCCGGCCCTTTCTACTCACACGCAGCGCCGAAACCGGCGCGCCGCATCAGACGTCGAACTTCACGCCCTGTGCCAGCGGCAGCTGACGGCTGTAGTTGATCGTGTTCGTCGCGCGGCGCATGTAAGCCTTCCACGCATCCGAACCCGACTCGCGGCCGCCGCCCGTTTCCTTCTCGCCACCGAACGCGCCGCCGATTTCCGCGCCGCTCGTGCCGATGTTCACGTTGACGATCCCGCAGTCGCTGCCCGCTGCCGACATGAACTGCTCGGCCTCGCGCATGTCGTTCGTGAAGATCGCCGACGACAGGCCTTGCGGCACCGCGTTGTGCAGTTCGATCGCGTCGTCGAAGTTGTCGTAGACCATCACGTACAGGATCGGTGCGAACGTTTCGCGCTCGACCACCGCCGATTGCTTCGGCATCCGCACGATGGCCGGACGCACGTAGTACGCATCCGCGTGACCGACGTCGACGCGCTCGCCGCCCTTCACCTCGCCGCCCTGCTCGCGTGCATCGCCCAGCGCCTTCTGCATCGCGTCGAACGACGCGCGATCGACCAGCGGGCCGACCAGCGTGCCTTCTTCAAGCGGGTTGCCGACCTTCACCGACGTGTAGGCCTTCTCGATGCGCGGCAGCAGCTGTTCGACCAGGCTGCGGTGCACGATCAGGCGACGCAGCGTCGTGCAGCGCTGGCCGGCCGTACCGACCGCCGCGAACGTGACCGCGCGCACCACGAGATCCAGATCCGCGCTCGGCGCGACGATCATCCCGTTGTTGCCGCCGAGTTCGAGGATGCCGCGCGCGAGACGCTGGCTCAGCACCTTCGCGACTTCCTGGCCCATCCTCACGCTGCCCGTCGCGCTGACGACCGGCACCTTCTTCGACGCCGTCAGCACCTCGCCGACATCGCGCATGCCGAGCACCAGCTGGCTCAGGCCCTTCGGCGCGACGCCCGGATGCGTCTTCTCGAACTCGCGAATCGCCTTCTCGAGCAGCACGTGGCACGCGATCGCGGTGAGCGGCGTCTTCTCGGACGGCTTCCACACGACCGAATCGCCGCACACGAACGCGAGCGCCGCGTTCCAGGCCCACACGGCGACCGGGAAGTTGAACGCCGAGATCACGCCGCACACGCCGATCGGGTGCCACGTTTCCATCATCCGGTGGCCCGGGCGCTCGGACGCGATCGTCAGGCCGTACAGCTGGCGCGACAGGCCGACCGCGAAATCGCAGATGTCGATCATTTCCTGCACTTCGCCGAGCCCTTCCGACGTGATCTTGCCGGCTTCGAGCGTGACGAGACGGCCCAGTTCGGCCTTGTGCTCACGGAGCACGTTGCCGAACACGCGCACGAACTCGCCGCGCACCGGCGCCGGCACCGTGCGCCACTTGAGGAATGCGTCGTGCGCAGCGTCGATCTTGCGCTCTGCGTCGGCCGGCTTGCGCGACACGGCGGCTACGGGCGCGTGCGGCTCGTGGAAATGGGCCGGGTGCGTGTGCGTCGTCAGGCGGTCGACCCACGCCATCACGAGCGCCGACACCAGGAACGACACGTGGA
>NZ_JAAGPM010000116.1:0-25622 GCF_017104865.1 Burkholderia sp. Ac-20349 | reverse complement strand
AGCGCGCGGGCACGCGCCTTGTCGGCGAGCGTCGCAACGAGCGCCGGTTCGGCGCCCGGGTACAGGGTCAGCGCCGCGCGGATCGCGGCATCGAGTTGCGCGGCCGTCACGCCCGCGCGGAAACCGACGCCGAGCGCGACGCGCATCATGCGCCGCTGCCGAGCGCGGCACGTACCGCGGGATCGTCGGCGAACGCCGCGACGCGGCCGATCACGACAATGGCCGGCGAGCCGATGCCAGTCGCGCCGATGCGTTCGACGAGCGTATCGAGCGTCGCGAGCACGTGCCGCTGTTCGGGGCGCGTCGCGTTCTCGATCGCCGCGCACGGCGTATCGCCGGGCAGGCCGCCTTCACGCAGCGCGGCTGCAATCGTGTCGAGGCGACGAATGCCCATGTAGATGACGATCGTCATGCGCGTGGCCGCGAGCGCGCGCCAGTCGGGTTCGCCGGCGCCCGCGCCGTGGCCCGTGACGAAGATCACGCCTTGCGCGTCGCCGCGCTGCGTGACAGGAATGCCGATTGCGGCTGGCGCGGCGATGCCCGCGGTGACGCCGTTCACGACCTCGACCGGGAATCCCGCCGCGCCGAGTGCGGCCAGTTCCTCGCCGCCGCGGCCGAACACGAACGGATCGCCGCCCTTGAGCCGCGCGACGCTGCGGCCCGCGCGCAGATGCGCGAGCATCGCGGCGACGATCGTCTCCTGCGGCGTCGAAGCATGGCCGCCGCGCTTGCCGACGTGCTCGATCTGCGCATCGGCACGTGCATGGCACAACACGTCGGGATTCACGAGATCGTCGACGAGCAGCACGTCCGCCGCGCCGATCGCACGGACGGCCTTGAGCGTCAGCAGGTCGGCGTCGCCGGGGCCGGCGCCGATGAGCCAGGCGCGGCTCATCGAGCGCGGCACGGTGCGCACCGTGTCGAAACAGTGGAACAGGGCAGGCGGGCGGCACGGCGGCGGCCAGCAGACAGGAAACGCATGACGGATCGAACGAAGCCCGCGCGGACGCGGGCGGAATGCGCACCCCATCCGTCCCCCGCGGATCGGGCGTTCGGCGAGCCTCGGGCTCGCCCCTTGCGTCGGCCGGTATCCGGGCTGGCCGCTTGCCAGGCCGCAGCCTTCCCGCCCGGCTGAAGGGCAGTGGCATCGTGGGCGGCCTGGGCGCGTGCGTGGGGAAGCGCAGCGCGCGGGCGGCGTACCGTTGCGGGGACAGCACAGGCCGGGCGGTGGTCCGCCTCCTGTTTCCCGTTTAACTGCAGGCGCGCAATGCGCATGCGAGCACCGAACGCGGCGCATACGATAGCACAGCGATCCACCCGCGCGAACCGCTGCGTACGGCGTTCGGCCACGTGCGCCGGCCATCCGGAACCGGGCCCGGTGGCCCGCTCCGCCTTGACGCTCCCCGCACTGCCGCCTACACTCGCACGCGTTTTGGTGCTCGCGCGCGCCGCTCCGGCGCGCGCAGTTAAACGGGAAACAGGGAGCCTGCCTGCGCCGCAGTCGAGCCAACCTGTGCTGCCCCCGCAACGGTAAGCGAACGCGTCGCGCGAGAAGCGCCACGCAACGCCGCTTCGCCGCATGCCGCGCGCATGCGGACGACCGCCACTGGATGCCGCGCGCATCCGGGAAGGCGAAGCGGCGTGTTCGTCAGCCCGGATACCGGCCTAAACGTTGGGGTTCAGCGCCGCGGGGAGGCGGCGCATCGTCCACGGCCGCAGCAGGCCCGACGCCCGCGTGTTGCCCGCTTTCTCCGCCGATCCGCCTGCGCGCCAACCCGCGCCGGCCGGCGTGGCGAACGGCAGGCGGCGCGCGCCGGGCCGGCGGCAGCCGTGTTGGCATTCACGATGTCGACCGTTCGCAAGGAAGCACCATGTCCGCTTCGTCGTTCCGCCCGTCCCGCGACTGTCCGTCCGGATCGCGCGGCGGCATGCCCGCGATCCGCCAGATGAACTGCCACGCCGCCATCGACGCGACGATCCCGGGCTGATTCCATTTTCGACACAGGACCTACCATGACCATGCGCAAGCTTCCCGTCACGATCGTCACGGGCTTTCTCGGCAGCGGCAAGACGACGCTGATGCGCCACATCCTGCAGCACGCCGAAGGCCGCCGCATCGCGGTGATCGTCAACGAATTCGGCGAGCTCGGCATCGACGGCGAAATCCTCAAGGGCTGCGGCATCGGCTGCGAGGACGCGGAAGGCGCGCAGGGCGAAGCATCGGGCCAGCTCTACGAACTCGCGAACGGCTGCCTGTGCTGCACCGTGCAGGAAGAGTTCTATCCGGTGATGGAAGCGCTCGTCGAGCGGCGTGCGGACATCGACCACGTACTGATCGAAACCTCGGGCCTCGCGCTGCCGAAGCCGCTCGTGCAGGCGTTCAACTGGCCGACGATCCGCAACAGCTTCACGGTCGACGCGGTCGTGACTGTGGTCGACGGGCCGGCCGCCGCGAGTGGCCAGTTCGCGGAAAACCCGCAGGCCGTCGACGCGCAGCGCCGCGCCGATCCGAACCTCGATCATGAATCGCCGCTGCACGAGCTGTTCGCCGATCAACTGTCGTCCGCCGATCTCGTGATCGTGAACAAGGCCGATCTCGTCGGCGACGCAGCGTTCTCGCAGATCGAAACCGCGATCCGCGACGAAATCCCGCCGCAGGTGAAGATCGTGCGCGCGACGCGCGGCGAGCTCGATCTCGCGATGCTGCTCGGTCTCGAATCGGCATCGGAAGAAACGATCCACCTGCGTCACGACCATCACGGCTCGGCCGACGACGGCGATCACGATCACCATCACGACGATTTCGACTCGGTCGTCGTGTCGGGCGATGCCGGCACGCGCGAAGCGACGATCGCCGCGCTGCAGCGTGTCGTCGAAGCGCACACGATCTATCGCGCGAAAGGCTTCGCCGCGCTGCCCGGCGCGCCGATGCGCCTCGTGATCCAGGGTGTCGGCCGCCGCTTCGACAGCTATTTCGATCGTCGCTGGCAGGACGGCGAAACGCGCGCGAGCCGCTTCGTGCTGATCGGCGAGGATCTCGACGCGGCCGCGCTGCAACGCGCGTTCGACGCCGCGTGCGCGGCCGAGCCGCAACAGGCGTAACCCACGATGCATTTGCTGCGCACCACGCCGGGCGGCTTCGTCGACGACACGCAGGGCGTCGTCCGGATCGACCAGCAGCCGGCCGACATCGTGATCCTGAGCTCGGCCGACACGACGCTGTCGCTGCTGGCAAGTGTCGTGCCGCACCTGCCGGCCGGCTTCCCGAGCGTGCGGCTCGCGAACGTCACGTTCCTGCGGCAGCCGGCGTCGGTCGATTTCTACGTCGACGACGTGCTGCAGCATGCGAAGTCGGTCGTGATCGATCATCTCGGCGGCGAGGCGTATTGGCCGTACGGAATCGAGCAGGCCGTGTCGCTCGCGTCGAAGCGCAAGCAGCAGCTCGCGATGTTCTCGGGCGACCTGCAGGAAGACCCGAACCTCGTCGCGAAGAGCACGGTCGCGCCCGACCTGTGCCGGCTGTGGTGGCGCTACCTGCGTGAAGGTGGCGTGCACAACGCCGAGGCGCTGCTGCGCAGCATTGCATTCCACACGCTCGGGTTCGGCGAAGAGCCCGAGCTGCCGCGCCCGCTGCCGGCCGCCGCGCTGTATCACCCGGCGCGCGACCGCGCGAGCGTCGACGACTGGCGGCCGCGCTGGACGCCCGGCGGGCCCGTCGTCGCGATCCTGTTCTATCGCGCGCACTGGCAGGCCGCGAACACGGCCGTGTTCGATGCGCTGGCCGACGCGCTCATCGAAGAAGGGCTGAATCCGCTGCCGATCGCGGTCACGTCGCTGAAGGACGCGGTGAGCCGTGAAGTCATCACGCAGCTCTGCGACACGCACGACGTCGCGCTCGTGCTGAACACGACCGCGTTCGCGGCCGGCGCGATCGACAGCCCCGAGCACGACGTGCTCGCCGGCGATGCTCCGGTGTTGCAGGTGATCCTGTCCGGCGGCAATCGCGACGCGTGGGTGGCCGACAACCAGGGCCTGCATGCGCGCGATATCGCGATGCACATCGCGCTGCCCGAGGTCGACGGGCGCATCGTCACGCGCGCGGTGAGCTTCAAGGGGCTCGCGTACCGCTGCCCGCATACCGAGGTCGACGTCGTGCGCTACCAGCCGGACGCCGAGCGGATCGCGTTCGTCGCGGCGCTCGCGCGCGGCTGGTGCCGGCTGCGCACGCTCGACAACGCCGACAAGCGCGTTGCACTGATTCTCGCGAACTATCCACAAAGCGAAGGTCGGATCGGCAACGGCGTCGGGCTCGACACGCCGGCGTCCGCGCTGCGCGTGCTCGCGACGCTGCGCGACGCGGGCTACGCGGTGGCCGACTTGCCACCCGACGGCGACGCGCTGATCGCGCGCCTCACCGAAGGCGTGACCAACGACGCGGCCGTGCATGCGTTGCGCCCCGCATTCCAGAGCTTCCCGCTGGCCGACTACGTCGCCCGTTTCGCGCGGCTGCCGGCGGCCGTGCGCGACGCGCTGAACGCGCGCTGGGGCCCGCCCGAAGCCGACCCGACGCTGCGGCAAGGGCGCTTCACGATCGCCGGCTGGCGCGCGGGCAACGTGTTCGTCGGCATCCAGCCGTCGCGCTCGCGCGGCGAGAACGACTACGCGAGCTACCACGACGCGGATCTCGTGCCGCCGCACGCGTATCTCGCGTTCTATTTCTGGCTGCGCGATGCGTATCGCATCGACGCGGTGATCCACCTCGGCAAGCACGGCAACCTCGAATGGCTGCCGGGCAAGAGCGTCGCGCTGTCCGACGCGTGCTGGCCCGACCTGACGCTCGGGCCGCTGCCGCACCTGTATCCGTTCATCGTCAACGATCCGGGCGAGGGCAGCCAGGCGAAGCGCCGCGCGCAGGCGGTGATCATCGATCACCTGATGCCGCCGCTCACGCGCGCGGAAAACTACGGCCCGCTGCAGGATCTCGAGCGGCAGGTCGACGAATACTACGAAGCGCTGATGGTCGACGGGCGGCGCGCGAAGCTGCTGCGCAAGACGATCCTCGCGACGATCGCCGAACACCGGCTGCACGACGAACTGAGCGTGTCGCCGCCGCGCGATACGGGCGACGAGGATGCGCTGCTCACGCGCGTCGACGCGTGGCTGTGCGAACTGAAGGAAGCGCAGATTCGCGACGGGCTGCACGTGTTCGGCGTATCGCCGGCCGAGCGCCAGCGGCGCGACACGCTGCTCGCGCTCGCGCGCTTTCCGGTCGGCGACGGCAAGGGCACACGCGCAGGACTGATCGGCGCGCTCGCGCGCGATCTCGCACTCGGCGACGACTTCGATCCGCTTGCGGCCGACTGGGCCGCGCCGTGGGTCGGCCCGCGCCCGGCGATCCTGCAGGCGCTCGACGCATCGCCGTGGCGCCATGCGGGCGATACGCGCGAACGGCTCGAACGGCTTGCGCAGCAGTGGCTGGACGGGCTGTGCGCAGCCGACGGCGGTAACGCAGGTACCGATGCGACGCCTCCCGGCGACTGGCCGCACACGCTTGCCGTGATCGAGCGCGTCCGTGCGACGCTGCTGCCCGCGCTCGACGCGTGCGGCGGCGAGGAAATGCGTCAGCTGCTGCGCGGGCTCGACGGCCGCTTCGTGCCGCCGGGGCCGAGCGGCTCGCCGTCGCGCGGCCGGCCTGACGTGCTGCCGACCGGCCGCAATTTCTACTCGGTCGACACGCGCGCGGTACCGACGCAGGCGGCGTGGTCGCTCGGCCTGAAATCCGCACAGCAACTGATCGAACGCCATCTGCAGGATCATGGCGACTATCCGCGCGCGATCGGCCTGTCGGTCTGGGGCACGGCGACGATGCGCACGGGCGGCGACGACATCGCGCAGGCGTTCGCGCTGCTCGGCGTGCGGCCGAAATGGGCGCATGGCAGCCACCGCGTGACCGACTTCGAGATCCTGCCGATCGAGATCTTCGACCGGCCGCGCATCGATGTGACGCTGCGCGTGTCGGGCTTCTTCCGCGACGCGTTCCCGAACCTGATGCACCTGTTCGACGCGGCCGTGCAGGCGGTGGCCGCACTCGACGAACCCGAGGAACTGAACCCGATCCGCGCGCGCATCGAACGCGAACGCGCGAAGTGGGTCGCGCAGGGCGTGGCACCGGACGAAGCGCGGCGCCGCGCCGGCTGGCGCGTGTTCGGCGCGCGGCCGGGCAGCTACGGCGCGGGCTTGCAGGACCTGATCGACCAGCGCCGCTGGCAGACCGACGCCGATCTGGCCGATGCCTACCGCCAGTGGGGCGGCCATGCGTATGCGCAGAACAGCGCGGGCGACGCGGCGGCCGACGTGTTCGGCGAGCGGCTCGCGACGATCGACGTCGTCGTGCAGAACCAGGACAGCCGCGAGCACGACATCCTCGATTCGAACGACTACTACCAGTTCCAGGGCGGGATGACCGCAGCCGTGCGGCACCTGTCCGGGCAGCAGCCGAGCATCTACCACGGCGACCACGCAAACCCGGTCGCGCCGAAGATGCGCACGCTGCGTGAAGAAATCGCGCGCGTGATCCGCTCGCGCGTCGTCAACCCGAAATGGCTCGACGGCGTGAAGCGGCACGGCTACAAGGGCGCGGCCGAGCTGGCGGCGACCGTCGACTACCTGTACGGCTATGACGCGACCGCGCGCGTGCTGTCGGATCACCAATACGCGCTCGTCGCCGACGCGTACCTGTTCGACGACGCCACCCGCGCGTTCCTCGAACGGCACAATCCGAAAGCGCTGCACGGCATCTGCGAACGCTTCGTCGAGGCGATGCAGCGCGGCCTGTGGCAACAGCCGGGCGATTATCGCGAACGGATCGAAGCGGTCTGGCTCGCGAGCGAACAACTCCAGGAAGGGGGACGGCGATGACCGATCCGACGCTGCACCGCGCCCGCGCGGTCTTTCCGTTTGCGGCGCTCGTCGCGCAGGACGCATTGCAGCAGGCGCTGCTGCTCGCCGCGATCGACCCGTCGCTCGGCGGCGTGCTCGTCAGCGGGCCGCGCGGCACCGCGAAATCGACCGCGGCGCGCGGCCTCGCGGAGCTGTTGCCCGAAGGGCAGTTCGTCACGCTGCCGCTGTCGGCGAGCGACGAGCAGGTGACGGGTACGCTCGATCTTGCGCATGCCCTCGCTGAAAACGGCGTGCGCTTCCGGCCGGGCCTGCTCGCGAGGGCGCATCTCGGCGTGCTGTATGTCGACGAAGTGAACCTGCTCGCCGACGGGCTCGTCGATACGCTGCTCGATGTCGCCGCGAGCGGCGTGAACATCGTCGAGCGCGATGGCGTGTCGCACGCGCACGATGCGCGCTTCGTGCTGATCGGGACGATGAATCCGGAGGAGGGCGAACTGCGTCCGCAGCTGCTCGACCGCTTCGGGTTGATGGTCGAACTGGAGAATTGCTTCGACGCCGCACAGCGCGAGCGGATCGTGAAGGCGCGACTCGCGTTCGATCTCGATCCGGACGCGTTCCGCGCAGGCCATGCATCCGCACAGCGCGAACTCGGCGACCGGATTCACGCGGCGCGTGCACGGCTGGCGGCGCTCGATTTCGACGATGCCGTCCATGCGCGCGTCAGCGCGCTGTGCATCGACGCGGCCGTCGACGGGCTGCGTGCCGATCTCGTGACGCTGCGCGCGGCGCGCGCGCTCGCCGCACTGGAGCAGGCCGATGCGGTGACGGTGTCGCATGTGGAGCGTGTGGCCGACGCGGTGCTGCGGCACCGGCGCCATGCGGGCACACCACCATCGTCCCGAGCGCCGCAGAAAAACGACGAACGCGACGGTCACACGCCGCCCGATGCGCGCGAGCGCCCCGACGATCCATCGGGCGCCGCGCAGAACGATGCCGCGGCATCACAGGGCGACTGGGGCTACCTGCCACCCGAACCGGCCGGGCTGCACGACGTGAAAGGCGTGGTGCCGCTGCCGCTAAAAAAACGCTGAGCCATCGAGCCGGCGCCGCTGCGAACACCGTTCGCGGTCCTCGATGGCAATCAGGCGCAGCCGCGCGCGTGCCGGGCACGGCACGTGCCGGCACCGCCGTGGCGTGGCCGGCAACGCTTGCGGCGAAACGCGGCGGCCCGCTGCATCGCGGCCATCTGCGCTTCCGGAAACGGGCCGGCACGCCGGACGCACTGCATTGCTTTGTGCTCGACTGTTCGGCGTCGATGCTGTCGCACGAGCGGCTCGCACTGGCGAAGGGGCTGATCGTCGCGTATTTCGACCAGGCCGCGCGCGACCGTGTCGAAACCGCGCTGATCTGTTTCGGCGGCAATGGTGCCGCGCACCGCTTCGGCCCGGCCGTACCGCGCTGGTGGAATGCGCGCTGGCTCGAACCCGTCGAAGGTGGCGGCGGCACGCCGCTCGCAGACGGCATCGCGGCCGCCGCGCAGTTGCTCGCGCGCGCGGCGCGGCGCGAGCCCGGCAAGCAGCGCTGGCTGTGGGTGCTGTCCGACGGACGCACGCGCGAGATACCCGCGAAACCCGCGGCGGCCGATCACGTCGTGTTCGTCGACTTCGACGACGCGGCCGTGCAGATCGGGCAGGGTGCGCGGCTGGCGGCAGCCTGGGGCGCGCAGTGGGTGACGGCCGACGCGCTGTACACGGGCGGCACCGGCTGATGACCGGCCGGCGGTGCGCTATGATCGCCGCTTCTGCTTCTACCCATTGGAAACACCCGCCATGCAAGTACTCGTCGATGCCGACGCGTGTCCGGCCGTCATCAAGGACATGCTGTTTCGCGCCGCGCGTCGTGCCGAAATCTGCGTGACGCTGGTCGCGAACCAGTTTCTGCGCACGCCACCGTCGCCGTTCATCAAGGCGGTGCAGGTGCCCGCCGGCTTCGACGTGGCCGATGCGCGCATCGTCGAGCTGGTGGAAGCGGGGGATCTCGTGATCACCGCCGACATCCCGCTGGCCGCCGCCGTGCTCGACAAGGGCGCGCATGCGCTCGACCCGCGCGGCAACTGGTTCAGCCGCGAGAACATCGAGGAACGCCTGTCGACGCGCGCGATGATGGACCAGTTGCGCAGCGCGGGCATCGACACGGGCGGGCCGGCGCCGTTCAGCGCACGTGACGGCAAGGCGTTTGCGTCGCAGCTCGACCGGTTCCTGGCGCGGCACGGCAAGCCTTGAGGGTGCGTTGCGCCAGCCGCGTGCGGCGATCATCCTGCGTGGATGCGTGGACGAACACCCGCATGTACCATGCGCCACATCACCGGATCCGCATTTAATCGCGCTCATCGCTCAGGCCGGGATGCAGGTTCGCGCCGACACTGCTATCGTGGCGCAAACCACAACACAGGAGCGCACGCGTGTCACCGACTCAACTTCTCGTTCCGACCTTCACCCAGATGCTGCGCGCGCAGACCGCGTGGCTCGACAAGGCCGTCGCACACTGGCAGGCCGCGGGCGACGCGCCCGACGCGGCGATGTCGCTGAAGCTGGCGCCCGACATGTATCCGCTTGCCGCACAGGTGCGCTTCTCGTGCTTCCAGGCGATGGAGCCCGTCCACCGGCTGCGCGGCGAACCGTTGCCGGCTGCGCTGCTGGCCTTGCGCGAAGCGGGATGGAATGCCGATGCGCAGCCCGGCTCGCTGGCCGACGCGCAGGCGATCCTCGCCGGCACGCTCGCCTTTCTCGACGAACTCGCGCCGGATGCGCTCGATGGCGGTGCCGCGCTGCCGATCGCACTCGAAATGCCGAACGGGATCGCGTTCGACATGACGGGCGAACAGTACGCGCGCGACTGGGCGCTGCCGCAGTTCTACTTCCACGCGATCGCCGCGTACGCGATCCTGCGCCACCACGGCGTCGAACTCGGCAAGGCCGACTACGTGCCGCACATGCTCGCGTACGTCCGGCCGGGCACGATTCCGCAGGGGTGAGCCCGCAGGCGCCGGGCACCGTCGAAACGACATGACGCGGGCACTTTTCATCTGCAGCCGCAACCGGCTGCGCAGCCCGACGGCCGAAGCGGTATTCGCCGCGTGGCCGGGCGTCGATACCGACTCGGCGGGCCTCGCGCCCGATGCGGACACGCGCGTGTCCGCCGAGCAGCTCGACTGGGCCGACGTCGTGTTCGTGATGGAGCGGGCGCACAAGGCGAGGCTGGCGGCGCAATTCGGCGCGCAGCTACGGCACAAGAAGATCGTGTGCCTCGACATCCCCGACCGTTACGCGTACATGCAGCCCGAACTCGTCACGTTGCTCGAGCGCAAGGCCGGCCCGTTCCTGCGCGGGTGACCGGCGCAGACGAGGTGGACGTCAGCGCAGCCGGCCGTTCGCGATCGCCGAAAAACAGTCGAGCCGCAGCAATTCGATGATCTTGCGCGTCGGCACGCTTGCACGCAGCGTGTCGAGCCGGTCGACGGTGAACCACTTGCAGCGGGCGATCTCGTTGCTCGCACGCGGCGTCAGGTGCGCCGGCACGTCGGCCACGAACACGTGATGGAGCTTCGTCAGCCCGCCGAACTGCACCGCGTAATCGAGCGCGAGCCCCTCCAGCCGCGTTTCCTCGGCGAGCTCCCGCAGTGCAGCATCGAGCGGCGTCTCGCCACGCCGGATCGTGCCGCCCGGCAGCGACCAGCGCGACGCGGTGCGGGCGACCAGCAGCACGCTGCTGCGCTGACGGCACACGATCGTGGCGCGTTCCTTGATGACGGCGAGGGTGTCCGGCCCGGTACTCATGTTCGGCAAAACGGGTGCTGAATCGTGGAGAAAATGCGCGTCGGCGGCACGTCATTCGGCAGCCGGCCGCGACGGCGTACAGGCAGCCGCAACGATGCTACCGGCGGTTCGTGACAGTTCCGTGCACGGCGCTGCGGGACCGCTGATACATCACGAGTGCGTATAGAACCCGTTGCGCGTCGGCTTCACGTGGCTCGGATGGCGGCGCTTGTGAACGGCACGCCGATGGTGGGGCGGCGGCGTGACGTGCCGGCGCGCGGGCGCGGGCCGTGCGGTCGGCGCTGCGCCCGGCATCTCGGTCTGTCCTTCGCCGAAATGGAACGTCTGGGTTTGCGCATGTCCGACGCCCAGCGTCGACGCCAGCATGAAGGCCGCCAGCAGCATCCGTTTCATGAATAATCCGTCCTATTTTTTTGAGATGAAGATTGCCCGCCAGCTTAGCGAAAGGCGGGGCGCTACCGCAACCGGCCCGTGTTCGGGGTCGCCCCCACTTGCGCGCGGCGGCGTCATCCGCACGGACTCAGGGTGCCGCCGGGGTTGACAACATAATTCCCGAGTGTGAATATAAATTCACACACAAGAATTATTTGCCCAATCCGGAAGGTCGCGCCGCAGGCGCCGGGCCGCCGGAACCGGCAGTCCGATCAACCGGAACCTGGAGCGGGACGCATGGCGGAACACGAGCAGCAGGGCGCGCTGGCGGGATTGCGCATCATCGATCTGTCGCGGGTGCTGGGCGGCCCGTATGCGACGCAGATCCTGGCCGACCACGGCGCGGAGGTGATCAAGGTCGAACCGCCGTCCGGCGACGAAACGCGCACGTGGGGCCCGCCGTTCGACGGCGATACCGCGTCGTACTTCCTCGGCGTGAACCGCAACAAGCTCGGCATTGCGCTCGACCTGACGCAGGCCGCCGACCGCGAGCGGCTGCTCGGCCTGCTCGAACATGCGGACGCCATCGTCGAGAACTTCAAGATCGGCACGATGGAGCGCTGGGGGCTCGGCTTCGACGTGCTGCACGCGCGCTTTCCGCGCCTCGTCCATTGCCGCGTGTCGGGCTTCGGCGCAGACGGCCCGCTCGGCGGGCTGCCCGGCTACGACGCGGCGGTGCAGGCGCTCGCGGGGCTGATGAGCGTCAATGGCGAAGCCGGCGGCGCGCCGCTGCGGGTCGGTGTGCCGATCGTCGATCTCGTCACCGGGCTGAATGCGGCGCTCGGCGTGCTGATGGCGCTGCGCGAGCGCGACGCGAGCGGCCGCGGCCAGTTCGTCGAATCGACGCTGTTCGACTGCGCGCTGTCGATCCTGCATCCGCATACGCCGAACTTCTTCCATTCGGGGAATGCCCCCGTACGCACCGGCAATGCGCATCCGAACATCACGCCGTACGACAGCTTTCCGACGGCGAGCGTCGACATCTTTCTGGCGGTGGGCAACAACGGGCAGTTCGCGGGGCTGTGCGACGTGCTCGGCACGCGCGACTGGCTCGACGATCCGCGCTTCGCGGACAACCGCGCGCGCAGCGCGAATCGCGCCGCGCTGCGCACGCTGCTCGAGACGGCGCTGGCCGGACACGACGGCGCGGCACTCGCCGAACAGTTGATGCGCCGCGGCGTGCCGTGCGCGCCGGTGCTCGGGCTCGATGCGGCGCTCGACCATCCGCATGTCGCGCATCGGGAGATGAAAGTCGAACTGGGCCGGCATCGCGGCATCGCGTCGCCGATCAAGCTCGGCCGCACGCCGGCCACGTACCGGCGGCCGCCGCCCGCGCTGAACGAGCACGCGGCGCAGGTGTTCGGCGACGCCGACAACGACGACACACACCGGGACTGACCGGCATCGCGGCCGCCGGCCGTGCCGTGCGTCCGACGGCGCCGCACGGCCACGCGTACCGCACGCCCCTTCGAACCCCACGCCGGGCCCCGCACGGGCGCACCGGCTGAAGAGGAGACGCATCATGCTTGCATGGATCGGCGCGATCGCCATCGTCGCGCTGTTCGGCCTGATCATCACGAAACGGCTGTCGCCGCTCGTTGCGCTGATCGTCGTGCCGGTGGCCGCGTCGCTCGCGGCCGGTTTCGGGCTTGCGACCGGCAAGTTCATCGTGCACGGCGTCCAGAACATCGGCCCGATCGCCGGGATGTTCGTTTTTGCGATTCTTTTTTTCGGAATCCTCACGGACGCCGGCATGCTCGACCCGATCATCGCGGGCGTGCTGCGCGTGATCGGCTGCCATCCGCCGCGGATCGTGATGGGTTCGGCGCTGCTCGCGCTGCTGATTCATCTCGACGGCTCGGGCGCCGTCACGTTTCTCGTCACGCTGCCCGCGATGATGCCGCTCTATACGCGGCTCGGGATGGATCGCCGCATCCTCGCGTGCGTCGCATCGATGGCGGCCGGCGTCAATTTCCTGCCGTGGGTCGGGCCGATGCTGCGCGCGTCGGCGGCACTGCACATTCCCGGTTCCGCGATCTTCATGCCGATGATTCCGGTGCAGATCGTCGGGCTCGTATTCGTGTTCGGCACTGCATACGTGCTCGGCGTGCGCGAGGCGAAGCGGCTCGGGCTCGATCGTGCCGGGGCGGCGTCGCTCGCGATTGCGCCGCGCGCGCTGACCGATGCCGAGCGCGCATTGCGCCGGCCGGAACGCTTCCGGATCAATCTCGCGCTGACGCTCGTCGTGCTCGTCACGCTCGTGTCCGGCATCGTCGACCCGATGGTGATGTTCATGCTCGGCACGGTCGCCGCGCTCGTGATCAATTACCCGGACGTGCAGGCCCAGCGCGAGCGGATCGACGCGCATGCCAAGGCCGCACTGATGATGGCGAGCGTGCTGCTCGCGGCCGGCGCGTTCACCGGCATCATGTCCGGCACCGGGATGCTGAAGGCGATGGCGGACGTGGTCGTCGCGCACGTGCCGGTCGAGCACGCGCGCCACATGCCGTTCGTGCTCGGGCTGCTGTCGATGCCGCTCAGCCTGCTGTTCGACCCCGATTCGTTCTACTTCGGCGTGCTGCCGGTGCTCGCGGAAAGCGCGAAGCTGCTCGGCGTGCCGCCGATCCAGATGGCCCAGGCCGCGCTGCTCGGCCAGATGACGACGGGTTTCCCGGTGAGCCCGCTCACGCCCGCGACGTTCCTGATCGTCGGCCTGACCGGCGTCGAGCTCGCCGAGCACCAGAAATTCACGATTCCGTTCCTGTTTGCCGCCACGGTGCTGATGGTGTTCGCCGCCGTGATCGTTGGCGTGTTTCCGTTGTGAGCGGCCCAGGCCTGCCGCTTCGTGCCGGCGCGCCCCGCGAGGGGACGCTCGCAGGAACGGAAACCCTGGCGCCGCCTGGCGTTTTCTTGAGAGCGGCGCGGCCGCTCCGCTTTTTCCGGGAGAGCATTCCATGCAGTTCGACCTGACCGATGACCAGCGCGCGATCGAAAGCGCGATCGAGAAAATCTGCGCGCGCTTCGGCGACGACTACTGGCTCGAACGCGATCGCGCGGGCGGGTTTCCGGCCGATTTCCACGCGGCGCTCGCCGAGGCCGGCTGGCTCGGCATCGCGATGGATCCGGCCCACGGCGGTGCCGGGCTCGGGATGACCGAGGCCGCGCTGATGATGCGCACGATCAGCGCATCGGGCGCCGGCCTGTCCGGTGCGTCGGCCGTCCACATGAACATCTTCGGGCTGAACCCGGTGCAAGTATTCGGCAACGATGCACAGAAGGCGCGCTTCCTGCCGCCGCTGATCGCCGGGCGCGACAAGGCGTGCTTCGCCGTGACGGAACCCGACGCGGGCCTCGACACCACGCACCTGACCACGCAGGCACGCCGCGACGGCGACCACTACGTGCTGAGCGGACGCAAGATCTGGATCTCGACCGCGCAGGTCGCGAACAAGATGCTGATCATCGCGCGCACGACGCCGCTCGACCAGGTCGCGAAGCCGACCGACGGGCTGAGCCTGTTCTATACCGATCTCGACCGGTCGCGCGTCGAGGTGCGCGAGATCGAGAAGATGGGCCGCAAGGCGGTCGATTCGAACATGCTGTTCATCGACAACCTGCGCGTACCGGAAGGCGACCTGATCGGCCACGAAGGCGACGGCTTCCGCTATTTGCTGCACGGGCTGAATCCCGAGCGGATCCTGATCGCCGCGGAGGCGATCGGGCTCGGGCAGGCCGCGCTGCGCCGCGCGACGCAGTACGCGTGCGAGCGTGTCGTGTTCGGCCGGCCGATCGGCCAGAACCAGTCGATCCAGCATCCGCTCGCACTGGCGTGGATGCAGCTCGAGGCCGCGTGGCTGATGGTGATGAAGGCCGCGACGCGCTACGACGCGGGGCAGTCATGCGGCGCGGAAGCCAACGCCGCGAAATACCTCGGCGCGGAAGCCGCGTTCCACGCATGTCAGACGGCGGTCGCGACGCATGGCGGGATGGGTTACGCGAAGGAATACCATGTCGAGCGCTACCTGCGCGAGTGTATGATTCCGAGGCTCGCGCCCGTGAGCCCGCAACTGATCCTGTGCTACATCGCAGAGAAGGTGCTCGGGCTGCCGAAGTCGTACTGACCGGTCCGACCCGGCGGTCGGCCCGGTGCGCGGTTTCCCGTTCCGAATCAAGCGCTCGTCATGGACGTCAAACTCGTTGCCCGCACGCTCGACCTGTTCGAGCTGTTCGCCGCCGAACGGCGGCCGCTGCCGCTCACCGAACTCGCGCGCCTGCTCAATGTGCCGGCGTCGAGCTGCCTCGCGATGGCGCGCACGCTCGTGAGCCGCGGCTACCTGTACGAAGTGCGCAAGCGCGGCGGCTACTACCCGACGCGCCGCCTGCAGACGATCGCCGCCGCGATCGACGCGACCGATCCGGTCGTCGACATCGTCCATCCGCATCTGGTCGCGCTGCGCGACGCGAGCCGCGAGACAGCCGTGCTCGGCAAGATCCAGGGCGTGTCGGTCACGTACCTCGACGTCGTCGAATCGGAGCAGGCGATCCGCTATACGCGCGCGCCGGGCGAGCTGCGCCCGCTGCATGCGAACTCGATCGGCAAGGCGATTTTCGCGGAACTGGCCGGCGACGCGCAGCAGGCGCTCGGCGCGCAGTTGCCGTTCGAGCGCTTTACTGATTCGACCGTGGCAGACCTGCCCGCGCTCGTCGCGCAAACCGCCGGGTTTCGCGCACTCGGCTGGGCCGAGAACTTCGGCGAGAGCGCGCCCGAGCTGTCGGCGATCGCGGTCGCGCTGACGCTCGACGGCGACTGGTACGGGTTGTCGGTGGTCGGGCCGACCGAGCGGATCCGCCAGCATCGCGATACGCATGCGGCGCTGCTCGTCGATGCGAAGGCCAGGCTGCTGGCCGAACACGCGCGCGGCTGACGGCGGGCAGGGCGCGCCGGCCTGCGAGCCGTCCGCCGGCGATCCGGTCGCGATCGTCGTGAACGGCCCCTGACGCGCCGGCCTAGCGACGGCCGCTACGCGGCATCATGACTTCACCCACACACCGCCCGCACTCGGGTTGTCGCCTTGCGTCCACCATTTCGCGCAGTATTTCGCGCCCTGGTACATCACGCAGGTGCCGCCTGAATATGCGGTGGTCGCCGACCACGTGGCCGTGCCGCCGCCGACCGCCTTCCACACCGCGGCCTGGCCGGGCACGTCGCCCTGCGTCCACCATTGCGCCTGATACGTGGTGCCCTGGTAGGTGACCGTTGCGCCGGCCGTATAGACCTGGCCGGCCGCCCAGGGCGCACCCGGCTGCGGCGTGCCGCCGTTCGAGCCGCCGCCGTAGTTCGGATCCTGCGTGACGCCCGCGCCCCACTTGCCGTCGAGCTGCTTGAAGATCGTCGCGAACGCGTACGGCTGCTGCGCGACGCCCGAGCAGGTCGGCGACGCATAGGTGCCGCCGGACGGGCACGCCTGATCGCGGCCGACCGACCAGTTGCCGAAGAAGCCGTAGCCGTTGGCGACCGCCGCGTTCAGCACGCTTTGCGCATTCGCGAGCGTGAAGGTTTCGCCCTGCACGTCGTTCACGCCGATCATCGGCGTGACGCCGACCATCTGCCAGAGCTGGGCATTGGTCTTCGGCTGGCCGGCCGACTTGAAGGCCGTATCGAGTTGCGAATAGAGCGCCTGCGCGGCACTGATCGCGGCCGCGCCCATGTCGAGATTCGCGGGGCCGTAGTCCATCGCCATCACGTTCACCGCATCGAACACGGTCTGGTTCGAAATCGCCGCATTGACGACGTTCAGGCCGTCCTGCGTGAGCCCGGTCGGCATCGTCGGCAGCGTCAGCGTCACGTGCAGCGGCTTGCCTTTCGCCGCATAGCTCGCCTGCAATTGCGTGACCGCCTGGAAGTTGCGCGCGACCGCGGCCGTGTCGAGTTGCGACACGCCTTCGATGTCGAAGTCGATGTGCGTGAGGCCGTACGTGTCGATCACGGTCTGGTACGCGCTCGCCAGCGCGGGGACCGTCGAGCACGCCTGCATCAGCGGGGTGCCGTTTGCGCCGCCAAACGACACGGCGACTTCGCCTCCTTTCGCGCGATAGCTCGCGATCGACGTCGACAGCGCGGTCAGCAGGCCGCCGCTCGCGCCGTTGCCGATCGGCTGCACGCCGCCCCACGACGGCGTACAGCCGCTGCCCGCGACCACGAACGCGAGCGTGAATTGCTGGATGCCTTGCCGGACGCCGATCTGGTCGACGAGCGGCGTCGGATAGAGCGTCACGTCGACATAGGGCGCATAGACGCCGGCGCCCTGGGACACGCTCGCGACGGCAAGCAGGCACCCCGCGGCAAGCGCGCGCGGAATGAAACACGGCAACACATTGTTGTGCATGGTGTTCTCCAAGTGGAAGAGAGATACGCTGGCCCGCGTATCGCCGCCCGGCAGGCGACCGGGTGTGCCGGCCCGACGGCGTGCTCATCTTGGAGGATTCGCGCCCGATAGGGAATAGTCAGGAGTTCTTTTTGTTATTTGATTCCCGGTACGTAACGATCTTGCCGATTCGACACCGTTGCGCAACGCCGGGCGGGCGATTTTTCCGCCCCGTGCCGATGTGCGCCGTGCGCGCCGGTCAGGCCGACGCAGGCGGTTCGAGCGACCGGGCGAGGGCGACGAAACGTTCGATGCATGCGGATGCAAACGGCTCGCGCCACGACACGATCAGCTCGACCCGGCGCGTGTCGTTCAGCGGTACGTAGGTGACGCCCGGGCGTTGCAGCGTCGCGGTGAAACCCGGCACGATCGCGATGCCGCGCTCGGCGGCCACCAGCGACACGAGCGTCGTGATCTGCGATGCGGTCGCCCCGATGCGCGGCGCGAAACCGGCCTGCGCGCACAGATCGTCGAGCGCCGTCGTCAGCGCGGAGCCGAAGCCCGGCGGGAAGGTCACGAAGGTTTCGCCGGCGAGCGCGGCAAAGTCGACATGCGCGCGTTCCGCGAGCGGATTGCCGGCCGGCACGACCGCGACGAGCGGTTCGCGGGCGACGACGCGCGACGGTACCGCTGCACCGGGCGCACGCGCCCACGACCAGCCGAACCCGACGTCCATCGCACCGTCGGCGATCTGCTGGCGCTGGCTGGCGGTCGACGCTTCGCGGAAGGCGAGCTCGACGTCCGGCATCGTGCGGCTCGCCTGACGGACGATGTCCGGGAACGTGTCGGACATCGGAATCGAGCTCGCATAGCCGATCACGATGCGCCCGGCGATGCCCTGCGCCAGCTTGCGCGCGCTCGCCTCGGCCTCGGCGGCCGCGCTGACCACGTTGCGCGCATGCTCGAGGAATCGCTCGCCGTCGGGCGTCAGCCGCACCGCACGGGTCGAGCGCTCGAACAGCCGCACGCCGAGCTCGCTTTCCAGCGCGGCGATATGGCGGGTCAGCGGCGGCTGCGCGACGCGCAGGCGTAGCGCGGCACGCCCGAAGTGCAGTTCGTCGGCAACGACCACGAAATAGCGAAGGCGGCGCAGGTCGAGCATTGTTGTCGTTCCGGTATCAATCGCGATGAAAACGGTATTGGCGTGCATGCGGCGCGCTCGTCAGACTGTCGGCATCGACGACCAGGCCGCTCCGATGAACGACAGGACCACGCGCATCGCGTTCTTTCTCTGCGGCTTTGCCGCGTTTCTCAATCTGTATTCGACGCAGGGCATCCTGCACGAACTCGCGGCCACCTTCGGCGTGAGCGCCGAGCGGGCAGGGCAGGGCGTGAGCGCCACCACGACGGCCGTCGCCATTATCGCGCCGTTCGTCGGCGTGCTGGCCGCGCGCATCGAGCGGCGCATCGCGATCTCGCTCGCGGCGGTGGCCGTCGCGCTGCCGGTCGTGTGGTCCGCGCATGCGGGCAGTTTCGCGTCGTTTCTCGGTGCGCGCTTTGCGGCCGGCCTGGTCATGCCGTTCGTCTTCGCGCTGTCGATCGCCTATATCGCCGAGCGCTTCGATCGCGGCACGTCGGCCGAGATCAGTGCGCTGTTCGTTGCCGGCACGACGCTCGGCGGGTTCGCCGGCCGCTTCGCAACCAACCTGATGACGTCGATCTGGGGCTGGCGGCATGCGCTCGACGTCGTCGCGGCGCTGTGTCTCGTCACGGGCGTCGCGATCTACGCGAGCCTGCCGGCGTCCGGTGCGATCGCGCGGCGCGCCGAACACGCGTCGGATGCCGGTGCGGGGCCGTCGTGGCGCATCGTCACGCGCGGCCCGCTGCTCGCGTCGTTCGCGATCGGCGCTTGCGTGCTCGCGTCGCAGGTCGCGACGTTCACGTTCGTCGGCCTGCGCCTTGCGCGCGCGCCGTTCGGCTTCGGCACGGTCGGGATCGGCGCGATCTATGCGGTGTTTCTGGTGGCGGTGGTCGTGACCCCGCTGGCAGGACGCCTCGCGCGGCATCGCGGCCCGCGCGCGCCGGGGCTTGCCGCGTCCGTGCTCGCGATCGGCGGGGCGTTGCTGACGCTGTCCGACAACGTGCCGGTGATCCTGGCGGGCCTCGCGCTCAGCTCGACCGCCGTGTTCGTCGAACAGGCGTCGGCCAACACGTTCATCTCGCAGGCGGCGTCGAGCGCGCGCTCGACGGCGATCGGCATCTACCTGTCCTGCTATTACTTCGGCGGCAGCCTCGGCTCGATCCTGCCGGTGCCCGGCTGGCATCGGTGGGGATGGGCCGGCTGCGTCGCGTTCGTGGTCGTCGCACAGGCCATCGTCGGTGTGCTCGTGTACCGGTTCTGGCGAGCGGGTGGCGCGGCCGGCATCGCGGATGCCGGCACGCGCAGCGTCACGCCGACGCGCTGACCGGGTTCAGCGATACCAGCGCGGCGTATAGACCCATTCGCGTGCGTTGCCGATCGCAAAGCGGCGCGTCGTCGACGAGCCGACGATCACCATCGTGCGCATGTCGACCTGGTCGCTTCGCAGCGCGCCGAGCGTCGTCGTCGTGAGCGTCGCACCCGGCCGGCCGATGTCGCGGCCGAGCACGACCACCGTATCGGCCGTGCGGTGCGCGCGCACGACATCGAGCGCGCGATCGAGCTGCCACGGCCGCGCCCGCGAGATCGGGTTGTAGAACGCCATCACGAGATCGGCCTGCGCCGCATGCCGCAGCCGCGTCTCGATCACGTCCCACGGCTTCAGGTTGTCCGACAGCGAAATCGCGCAGAAATCGTGGCCGAGCGGCGCGCCAGCCTGCGCGGCCGTCGCGAGCGACGCCGAGATGCCGGGCTCCACGCGCAGATCGACCGCCGCCCAGTGCGGATCGCGCGCTTCGTCGAGCGCTTCGAGCACGGCCGCTGCCATCGCGAACACACCCGGGTCGCCCGACGATACAACGGCGACACGCCGGCCCTCGGCCGCGAGTTCGAACGCATGGCGCGCGCGCTGCATCTCCTCGCGATTGTCGGTGCCGTGCACGCGCTGGTCGTCGCGGAACGGGCCGGCCATGTTCACGTAGGTCGTATAGCCGAGGATGTCGGTCGCGTCCGCGAGCGCGGCGCGCGCGGCCGGCGTGAGCCACGCGGCGCCGCCCGGGCCGAGCCCGAGCACCGTCAGGCGGCCGCGAGCGCGGCCGAGCGTGGCGGGATCGACCGGATGCGACGCGACCGCGCATGCGATGCCGTTCGTCGTCGCGCGCAGCGTGTGCACGACGCGCAACGCGCGGCCGAGCAGTGCGGCCGCATCGGCTGTCGCGCCGCCGTCATCGTCGATATCGACATCGACGAAGCGCAGCGGTACGTCGAGCGTTTGCGCCGCTTCTTCCAGCACGCCATCACCGATTGCCGATGCGGGCGCGACGATGGCCGCGAGCGCCAGCCGCGCGAGACCGTGCGCATCGAGTGCGGCGTCGATGCGCGCGGCGAGCGCTTCATCGCCGTGGATAGCCGGTGCATCGACACCGACCACCACGCTGCGCGGATGAATCACGAGTTCGTCGCGCGTGCCGTGCCATGCATCGGGTGTCACGCGGATCGCATGCGCGGCCGCGTCGTCGCGCGGCAATGCGACATCGTCGAGCCACGGCGCCGCGCCATCGATGCGCGTCGACGCACCCGCGAGCAGAGCGGACACGAAGCGCTTGCCCTGGGCGAGATCGGCGAGCGCATAGCCTTCCGGCGGATTGAGCACGCACGCGCCGAAGCGCAGTTCGCCGCTCGTCGTGATCGCCGGCGCGACGCCGACACATGCGGCGATTTCGCGCGCGATCACGTTGACGCCCGTCAGCCCGCCGAGCAGCGGCACGACCGCCGAGCCGTCTTCCGCCACCGCGAGCACGGGCGGCTCGACGCCCTTGTCGGCCAGCGCGGGGGCGAGGCAGCGGATCACGATGCCGGCCGCGCACAGCGCGACGATCGGCAGGCCGCGGGCATAGAGTTCGCGCAAGTGCGCGCCGAGATCGTCGAACGGCACGTCGGCCGCGACGCGCGACGCGAGGCCATGTACGAGCGCACCCGGATAGCGCGCCTGGATGCGCCGCGCGGTATCGAGCGCGCCCGCGCCGAGAATCACGATCGCGGGCGGCGTCGTCATCCTTGCCATTTTTCCCCCGGCACGACGAGCAGCGAGAAATACGGCGACGCCATCGGATCGACTTCGTCGAGCGGCACGATGCGCTGGCTCGCCATCGTCGCGCGCTCGACATACAGCGCGCGCTTCGCGAGCCCCAGCTCGTCGAGCACGCGCCGCACCTTGTCGAAATTGCGGCCGAGCTTCATCACGACGGCCGCGTCGGCCCGCGCAAGCCGCTCGCGCAGTTCGTGCTCGGGCAGCACGCCCGACAGCACCGACAGGCTCTGGTTGCGATAGACGAGCGGCTGGCCGAGCACGGCCGTACCGCCGAGCATCGCGCACACGCCGGGGATCACCTCGGTGTCGTAGCGCGGCGCGAGGCGGTCGTGCAGGTACATGTACGAACCGTAGAAGAACGGGTCGCCTTCGCAGATCACCGCGACGTCGCGGCCCGCGTCGAGGTGCGCGGCAACGATCTCGGCGGCCGTGTCGTAGAAGTCGGCGATCACCGTCTCGTAGCACAGCGGCGGCGGCAGTGCCTCGGTCGTCACCGGATAGACGAGCGGCAGTTGCGTCTGCCCGTCCCGCAGGTGCGCTTCGACGATGCCGTACGCATTGCCTTTCTTGCCCTTCGCGACGAAATACGCGACCACCGGCGCGGCCTGCAGCACGCGCAGCGCCTTGATCGTCATCAGTTCAGGATCGCCGGGGCCGACACCGACCCCGAACAGGTGTCCGCGCGCGCTCGTCATTCGACCTCCGTCGCGAGCGCGTTGACCGCCGCAGCCGCCATCGCGCTACCGCCGCGCCGGCCGAGCAGCGCGACGTACGGCACGCCGCGGCTGTCGGCATCGAGCAGCGCCTTCGATTCGGCCGCACCGATGAAGCCGACCGGGAAACCGAGGATCAGCGCGGGGCGCGGCGCACCGGCGTCGATCATGTCGAGCAGGTGGAACAGCGCGGTCGGTGCATTGCCGATCACGACGACGCTGCCCGCGAGATGCGGACGCCACAGTTCGAGTGCGGCAGCCGAGCGCGTGTTGCCGAGATGCCGGGCGAGATCGGGCACCTCCGGCTCGCCGAGCGTGCAGATCACGCGATTGTCGGCCGGCAGCCGCGCGCGCGTGATGCCTTCGGCGACCATCCTCGCGTCGCACAGGATCGGCGCGCCGGCGGCAAGGGCTGCGCGGCCCGCCGTGCCGGCGCCGGCCGAGAAGCGCAGGTCGTAGACGACGTCGACCATCCCGCACGCATGGATCACGCGCACCGCGAGTTTCTCGAGGTCGGGCGGAACCTGCGACAGGTCGGCCTCGGCGCGGATCGTCGCGAACGACTGGCGGTAGATTTCCTGCCCGTCGCGAATGTAGTCAAGCATCGGTGGTGTCCTGGCTGTGCCGCGCGCCCGTCAGTCGGGCCGCGGCCTGGTCAATCGTCAGATGGCGCGCGAGCGGGGCGCCGAGGCCCGCAGCGGCGTCGCGCCGGTAAAGGTCGTAGTGCGCGGGCGCAACCGCGACGAGTGTGTGCGTCGCGGGATGCGGCAGTGCGCAGTGGCGCTCGCAGCCGGTCAGGTGCACGTCGACCGCGTGGCCGATGCGCGCGGCAAGCGCGAGCGCGTCGTGTTTGGTGTCGGCGCGCGCCTTCGCGCAGCCCGCGCTGCCGGTGCACGCGACGAGCGACGCGAGCGGATCGGACGGCGCGCAGACGAGGCCGAGCGACGCAAGCGCATCGAGCGTGGCCAGCGCGCGCTCGCGCGATACGCCATGCATGAACACGCCTTGCCAGGGCGTCATCGACAGCGTGCCGTCGCCGTCTGTTTCGGCCAGCGTGGCGAGCCGTTCCAGTTGCGTTGCATCGAGCTGGCCGAGCGCGAATTGCGCGCCGACGTTGCAGCGCGCCGCATCGCGCGACGGACGCACGCCGAAACGCAGCGCCGCGTCGGCAGGCGAGCGGCGCCAGCCGGCGAGCGCCGGATCGGCCGCGAGCGGGAAGGGCGCATAGTGCCGCGCGCGTTCGAGCAGCGCGCGTTCACCGCATGTTGCAAGCAGAGCGCGCATCCGCGTGACGTCGGCCGGCGCAAGATCGAGGAACGCGAGCAGCAGCGCGCGCACCAGCGCGACACCTTGAGCGGGCGCGACATCGACCGAAGCGGGTGGGTCGCCATGCGCGACCGGCGGGCAGCCGGCCAGTCCGGCCGCGAGGCGCACCGCGCCGTCACTGCGACGCCATGCGGCCAGCCAGATGTCGTGCGGATGATCGAGCGCCGCCACCGATTCGCCGCCGTCGAGCTGGATCGAAAATTTCGGCGACAGCTCGCCGCGACGTGGCTCGCGCGCCAGCATGTCGAAGAGTGGCGCGGCGAGCGCGCGGCTGTCGACGAGCGCGGCGGGGTCGTGGCCGGCGAGCGGGCTGAGCATCAGGTTGCGGACGTCGTCGCTCGCGGCGAGCGCGACCGCATCGGCGGCAGCGTCTGCGGTTGCATCGACGGACGGGCCGAGCCCCGCGTCGAGCAATGCGCGCGTCAGCGCGTCGGCCGCACCGTCGCGAATGCCGCGTAGCTGGAGATTCGCGCGATTGGTCGCGTCGATCGTGCCGGAGCCGAAGGCACGCGCGGCGGCGGCGATCGCACGCGCCTGGCGCGCATCAAGCCGGCCGCCCGGCAGCTTGATCCGGCACAGCCCGCCGTCGGCGGCCGCGACCACGCGCACGAGCCCCGGGCAGGCCGACGGGCGCGCGACGGGCGACGCAGGAATCGAAACGGGGGCGGAACTCAACGGGGTACCGGGACAGTGTCGCGCCGCGGCCAACGCATCGGTACACCCCGCCCGACGCCGACTGGCACGCACGCACTTTCAGGCCGGCAGGTCTCCTGGCTGACAGGTCGGCGCCGGCTCCCGGCCTTCCCGGTGGAACCAGTGGCATGAGGGGGAGATCGGCTCGCTGTCTACAGTTGCGGGGGCAGCCACAGCGGCGCGTGGCGCGCCCTGTGTTCCCTCTTCGGCCCCGAAGGGCACCGGCGAACGAACGGCCGTAGGATACCCGATTTTCACGACGATCCGGCATCGGGAATTCACCGCGCAACCGCGTCGCAGCACGGCCGCAGCCGGGTTTGCACTGTCTCGCAAATGGTACGATTGGCGGCTCGACATCAGATCGGCGACTGCCGGCATTCGCCATGAAACTCGCCAGGACGGAGCTGTTCGGCATGGGCATTGCACTGGGCTTGCTGGCCATCCCGGCATGGATGCTGCTCGAGGGCATGCTGATCCCGCTTGCACCGTTGGCCGAGTGGCCGAAGAATGTCGCGCTCGCCGGTCTCGGCGTGCCGATCGTGGCGGGCGGAACGTTCCTGTACCGGAAAACCGATGCACGCTCGCTCATGTGGCTGCTGCTCGGCTGGCTGCTGATCGCGTCGATCGGCGGCATGATTCTGGCCTTGCTGACGTTTGTCGTCGGCGTGCCGCTCGGCTGACGTCGTAGTCGTAGTCGTAGCCGCATCGCACCGGCTGGCGGGCGATGCGCACGGCACATGAACGGATCAACGCGCGGCGGCCCGGCCGCCGCGCATTGCAACAAACGGTAGGAAATCGAACGATGGGGAAGGGTGCATGACGGCGTGGCTGACGGTAGTGGGCATCGGCGACGACGGTTACGCGGGGCTCGGACGCAGCGCGCGCCGCGCGCTGCTCGACGCGACGCTCGTGGTCGGCGCGAAGCGGCATCTCGACATGCTGCCCGCGCGGCTGCCGGCCGCGCGCGAAGCGTGGCCGTCGCCATTCGATCTCGCGGGTGTGCTCGCGCGGCGCGCGTCGCCGGTCTGCGTGCTCGCCAGCGGCGATCCGATGCTGTTCGGCGTCGGCGCCACGCTCGCGCGCACGCTGTCCCCGGACGAATGGCGCGTGCTGCCCGCGCCGTCGTCA
>NZ_JAAGPM010000115.1:0-237 GCF_017104865.1 Burkholderia sp. Ac-20349 | reverse complement strand
AAAAAAAAAAATAAACTACAAAGTACACTTTCACCGATGTGACATAGATGAACAATCCATCAAACTACGCTGCTATAACGAACACACTTCGATGAATACGAATTTGTTGTGACCACATGCACGATGTCTTAATTCTTATCCGCGCATACGCCTTCCTAATCCACTCATGATGTGATTGTCACTCCACTCTTTGCGCTCGATCTATGTTACGTACGTGGCTCGACATCGACTACTACC
>NZ_JAAGPM010000011.1:0-107262 GCF_017104865.1 Burkholderia sp. Ac-20349 | reverse complement strand
GCGCGTCGGCCGCACCGTCGCGAATGCCGCGTAGCTGGAGATTCGCGCGATTGGTCGCGTCGATCGTGCCGGAGCCGAAGGCACGCGCGGCGGCGGCGCATAGCGATCGGCCGCGGCGCGCAGCGCCAGCGCGCGATCGCGCACGGGCTGCAGCTGCAGGTCGGCACTCGACATCGCGTACGACGTGCCGCGCGTCGTGTCATACACGGCCTTCAGCAGATGCACTTCGTCCTTGCGCCACGTGAGCCAATGGCGCTGGCTGTCCTGCCAGCCGCGCTTCGCGTCGGCCGGCGCATCCTTCAACAGGCGCTGATACGCGCCGTCCACCACGGCCTGCCACTGCTGCTGCGTTTCACCCATGCACTGGATCTGGCCGGCCGGCGAAGACCGGTCGCGCCGCGCGAGGCATTGCCGCATCGCGACGTCGATCGGGTCGGCCGCCGCGACCTCCGCATGCGCGACACCCACGCCCGCCAGCCCGGCCGACCCTGCCGCCCAGACGACGAGCGCGGCCAGCGCCGCGCGCATCGCCTGGATTCGTCCGTGCGTCGCCATCAGTCGCGCACGCAGTCGACGAAGTACTCGACGCGGCCGTTCACCTCTTCCGCGACGAGGCCGTGGATGTCGGTGTGGAAGCCCGGGAAGCGCTCGTTGAAGTCGCGCGCGAACCGCAGGTAGTTCACGATCGTCTTGTTGAAGCGCTCGCCCGGGATCAGCAGCGGGATGCCCGGCGGGTACGGCGTGAGCAGGATGCTCGTCACGCGGCCTTCGAGCTCGTCGAGCGGCACGCGGTCGATCTTGCGGTGCGCGAGCTTCGCGAACGCGTCCGACGGCTTCATCGCCGGCTCCATGTCCGACAGGTACATCTCCGTCGTCAGGCGCGCGATGTCGTTCGCACGGTACACGTCGTGGATCTGCGCGCACAGGTCGCGCAGGCCGACGCGCTCGTAGCGCGGGTGCTGCGCGACGAATTCCGGCAGCACGCGCCACAGCGGCTGGTTGTTGTCGTAGTCGTCCTTGAACTGCTGCAGCTCGGTCACCATCGAGTTCCAGCGGCCCTTCGTGATGCCGATCGTGAACATGATGAAGAACGAGTACAGGCCGGTCTTCTCGACGATGATCCCGTGCTCGGCCAGGTACTTCGTGACGATCGCGGCCGGAATGCCGGTCTCGCCGAACTCGCCGTCGACGTCGAGCCCCGGCGTGATGATCGTCGCCTTGATCGGGTCGAGCATGTTGAAGCCTTCCGCCAGCGGGCCGAAGCCGTGCCAGTGGTCGTTCGGCTTCAGCATCCAGTCTTCGCGCGAACCGATGCCTTCTTCGGACAGGTTGTCCGGGCCCCACACGCTGAAGAACCAGTCGTCGCCGTATTCGGCGTCGACCTTGCGCATCGCGCGGCGGAAGTCGATCGCCTCGGCGATCGATTCCTCGACGAGCGCGGTGCCGCCCGGCGGCTCCATCATCGCGGCCGCGACGTCGCACGACGCGATGATCGCGTACTGCGGGCTCGTCGACGTGTGCATCAGGTACGCCTCGTTGAAGCGGTGCTTGTCGAACGTGCGGTTCTCCGAATCCTGCACGACGATCTGCGATGCCTGCGAGATGCCCGCGAGCAGCTTGTGCGTCGAGTGCGTCGCGAACACGAGCGCACCGGTGCGCGGACGGCCGTCGCCGATCGCGTGCATGTCGCGGTAGAAGTCGTGGAACGTCGCGTGCGGCAGCCACGCTTCGTCGAAGTGCAGCGTGTCGAGCAGGTCGCCGAGCAGGTCCTTGATCATCTCGACGTTGTAGACGACGCCGTCGTACGTGCTCTGCGTGATCGTCAGGATGCGCGGCTTCATGTCCGGGTTCTCGCGCATCGCTTCGCGCGCGAACGGGTTCGCCTCGATCTTCTTGCGGATATTCTCCGGCTTGAATTCGTCGCGCGGGATCGGCCCGATGATGCCGAAGTGGTTGCGCGTCGGCGTCAGGAACACCGGGATCGCGCCCGTCATCGTGATCGCGTGCAGGATCGACTTGTGGCAGTTGCGGTCGACCAGCACGATGTCGCCCGGTGCAACCGTCGCGTGCCAGACGATCTTGTTCGACGTCGACGTGCCGTTGGTCACGAAGAACAGGTGGTCCGCGCTGAAGATGCGCGCCGCGTTGCGCTCGGACGCCGCGACCGGGCCCGTGTGGTCGAGCAGCTGGCCGAGTTCGTCCACCGCGTTGCAGACGTCCGCGCGCAGCATGTTCTCGCCGAAGAACTGGTGGAACATCTGGCCGAGCGGGTTCTTCAGGAACGCGACGCCGCCCGAGTGGCCCGGGCAGTGCCACGAGTACGAGCCTTCGTCCGCGTACTTGACGAGTTCCTTGAAGAACGGCGGCGCGAGCGAGTCGAGATAGACCTTCGCCTCGCGGATGATGTGGCGCGCGACGAACTCCGGCGTGTCCTCGAACATGTGGATGAAGCCGTGCAGCTCGCGCAGGATGTCGTTCGGCAGGTGGCGCGACGTGCGCGTCTCGCCGTACAGGAAGATCGGGATGTCCGCGTTGCGGCGGCGCACTTCGGTGACGAACGCGCGCAGCTCGATGATCGCGGTCGCGAGCTCGGGCAGTTCGCCGTCCGGGCCGGTCTCGCCGAGCATGAGTTCGTCGTCGTCGATCGACAGGATGAAGCACGACGCACGGCTCGATTGCTGCGCGAACGACGTCAGATCACCGTAGCTCGTGAGACCGAGGACTTCGACGCCCTCCTTCTCGATCGCTTCGGCCAACGCCCGGATGCCGGAGCCCGAGATGTTCTCGGAGCGGAAATCTTCGTCGATGATGACGACGGGGAAACGAAACTTCATGGGCGATTCTCCAAAAAGAACGACCGCGGCGCGTCACGCGCAGCGGTCACCCGGAAACTGGTGAGACGTTATGCAACCAGATCAGGTTTTCGGCAGCGTGACACCGCGCTGCCCCTGATACTTGCCGCCGCGATCCGCGTACGACACGTCGCACACTTCGTCGCTCTCGAAGAAGAGCACCTGCGCGACGCCTTCGTTCGCGTAGATCTTCGCGGGCAGCGGCGTGGTGTTCGAGAATTCCAGCGTGACGTAGCCCTCCCACTCGGGTTCGAACGGCGTCACGTTGACGATGATCCCGCAGCGCGCATAGGTCGACTTGCCGAGGCAGACCGTCAGCACGGTGCGCGGGATGCGGAAATATTCGACGGTGCGGGCCAGCGCGAACGAGTTCGGCGGGATGATGCACACGTCGCCCTTGAAATCGACAAACGAACCTTCGTCGAAGTTCTTCGGATCGACGATCGTCGAGTTGATGTTCGTGAAGATCTTGAATTCGTCTGCACAGCGGATGTCGTAGCCGTAGCTCGACGTGCCGTAGCTGACGATCCGGCGACCGTCCTCGGACGCGCGGACCTGATCGGGCACGAACGGCTCGATCATCTTGTGCTCTTCGGCCATGCGCCGAATCCACTTGTCGGACTTGATGCTCATATCAGGGCGCCTGGAAACGCTGCGTGACAGTCGGTGAGGGCCAGACCCGCGAGGCGGCGGCCAGGAAAGGCGCACATTTTACGCGATCATCGACCGGCGCACGCGGCGCCCGTCAACGGATCACGCCGCAAGCGAGCGCGGGCCCCGCGCCATGCTGCGGAAACGCGGGATCGCTCGCTTCGCGGTGCACCAGCGCCGCGCGGTTCATCGCCGAGCGCACGCCATCGAGGGCCAGATCGGGCGCGACGATGAAGCCGGCCGCGACGCCGTTCGCGTCCGCGTGGATGTTGCCGAGATCGCCGGCGACGCGGGCGCCCGCGCGCAGCCGGTCGGCGGCCGGCGCGAACACCTGGCCGGCGCTCGAGCCGTCGCCGGCGTTGCAGTCGCCGCGTTCGTGTACCTGTAAAGCGTGATCGCTGTTCGGTGGCAGGCCGGCCAGGTTGTAGGTAACCTGCACGCCGTCCGGACGCTCGACGAAGGTCACCGCGCCGCGCGCTTGCGAGCCGACCGTCGGCTGCAGTTGTGCGTCGGCCCGTTTTTCGTGCGACGAGGAAAAGGAGGTGCAGCCGGCCAGCAGGCCCAGCGCGGCGGTGGCCAGCAGCGCGCACCGCACGCGGCCGGCGCGCACGCCGTGATGTCGTTGTTTCATTCGATCCTCATGCCGGCTGGCGGCCGTTTGACACGACGGCCGCGCCGGGCGGGTAAAGGGACCCGGGAAAAGTCGCCATGATACCGCGCCTCGCGGCGCCGTAAACAGCGTGAGGCCCCGCCCCGCAAGGGTTTTACGTATTTTGAACAACGATCGACGGGAACTTCGACGTCATGTCGCGCGATCGCTCGGCAATTGCCAGCGCGACCCCGCGCGCGATCTCGCAGTAGCGGCGCGCCAGCGCGCCGTCCGGATCCGCCACGACCGTCGGCGTGCCGCTGTCGGCGCGCTCGCGGATCGCGATGTCCAGCGGCAGGCTGCCGAGCACGTTCACGCCGTAATCCTTCGCCATCCGCTCGGCCCCGCCGGCGCCGAAGATGTGCTCTTCGTGGCCGCAGTTCGAGCAGATATGGATGCTCATGTTTTCGACGATGCCGAGGATCGGAATCCCGACCTTCTCGAACATCTTCAGGCCCTTCTTCGCGTCGAGCAGCGCGATGTCCTGCGGCGTCGTGACGATCACCGCGCCCGTGACCGGCACGCGCTGCGCGAGCGTCAGCTGGATGTCGCCGGTGCCGGGCGGCATGTCGACGATCAGGTAGTCGAGCTCGCGCCAGTTGGTCTGGCGCAGCAGTTGCTCGAGCGCGGAGGTCGCCATCGGGCCGCGCCACACCATCGGGTTGTCTTCCTCGATCAGGAAGCCGATCGAGTTCGCCTGCAGCCCGTGGCCGACGAGCGGGTTCATCGACTGGTTGTCGGGCGACTCGGGACGCTGGCCGTGGATGCCGAGCATCGTCGGCAGCGACGGACCGTAGATGTCGGCGTCGAGGATACCGACCGACGCGCCTTCCGCGGCAAGCGCGAGCGCGAGGTTGACGGCCGTCGTGCTCTTGCCGACGCCGCCCTTGCCCGACGCGACCGCCACGATGTTTTTCACGTTCGGCAGCAGTTTCACGCCACGCTGCACCGTGTGCGCGACGATCTCCTGCGACACGGCGATGCGCGCATCGCGCACGCCGGCCACGGCCTGCAGCGCTGCGGTGATGCGTGCGCGCACGTCGTCGTGCTGGCTGCGCGCGGGATAACCGAGCACCACGTCGAGCGCCACGACGTCGCCGTCGATCGCGACGTTGCGCACGCCCTTGTTCGCCGCATACGGGCGGCCGGTATTGGGGTCGACGACAGCCGCCAAAGCGGCGTCGACTTGTGCCCGGTCAATGCTCATCGAAACTCCGTGAAAACGTTTTTCTCGCGCGCAAACGTCAAAAAATATCAAATTACGCTGCGAAAATCGGGAAAAGTGAAAGAATCTGTTGCACGCCATTGCGCGAACGCGCGACCCGGCGCACTCTTCGCGTGCGGCATGCTATAGGGCCAAATCGGCCACTTACCGCCTATATTGTAGAGGCTGACGCGTCGCACTGTCCCAACAGCCACGCTGACGGACAGGGCATGCGGCCACCTCGGCGGCTGCCGCGAGTGCAGGCCTGCCCTCCTTTTCGGGCGGCCCGCGCAGGGAGCCGTAACTGTTGTTGTCGTCGTTGTCGACTCGTTCAACCAAGAGAGGAATCCAAGATGAACATGAAAATCGCGACCCGCTTGTCCGTCTTCGCATTGGCCGGCGCACTGCTGGCAGGCTGCGCCACGCAGCAAGGCAACAACGCGGCCGTCGGTACCGGCACGGGTGCGGCGCTGGGCGCAGGCATCGGCGCGCTGGCAGGTGGCGGCAAGGGCGCGGCGATCGGCGCAGGCGTGGGCGCACTGGTCGGCGGCGTGACGGGTTACAACTGGCAGGCGATCAAGAACAAGCTCGCACCGTCGGCAGCGCAGACGGGCACGCAAGTGACCGAGCAGCCGGACGGCTCGCTGAAGCTGAACGTGCCGAGCTCGGTGACGTTCGCGACGAACCAGTACGCGATCACGCCGGCCTTCACGCCGCTGCTGAACGACCTGGCGACGACGCTGAACCAGAACCCGCAAGTGACGGCATCGATCGTCGGCTACACGGACAGCACCGGCTCGGCCCAGCTGAACCAGACGCTGTCGCAAAACCGCGCGCAAAGCGTCGTGAACGCACTGGCACAGCGCGGCGTGAACGGCGGCCGCCTGTCGGCGCAAGGCATGGGCGCATCGAACCCGATCGCGGACAACGCGACCGAAGCCGGCCGCGCACAGAACCGCCGCGTCGAAATCTACCTGCGCGCAGCACAGGCGCAGTAAGCGCACGACGAGGAGAAGGTGCGGGCCCGCCGCTCGCGCCGCCCCGCCGGGCAAGGCTTCCGGCGGAGCCGGTAACAAATCGAAAAAATTTTCGAACTTCTGTCGCGGGCCGTGGTCAGTATTTACGGTACGCGGCTGGTGTTGCCGGCGCGTCACCATTCTCCTCTTGTCGTTGTTGCTCCGGGGCCGTATCCGCCCCGGTTTTTTTTGCCCGCAGAATTCGTGCTGCATCGCAGCACATCACCGTCGGGCACGCCGCTTGCGCGGCCTCGCCCGTTTCGGCGCCCGTTCGAGGGCGCCTGCCCGCGTCGCTGGCGCGCGCCCCTGCTAGAATCGCAATTTCCCGTCGTTTTTCCGCCGTCCTCTACAGACCCTATGTCCGCATCCGACCTCACTTCCGTGCAGGCTGCGGCGCCGCAAGGTGACCGCCAGATCCTCGTTACGTCCGCACTGCCCTATGCCAACGGGCAGATCCACATCGGCCACATGGTCGAGTACATCCAGACCGACATCTGGGTGCGGACGCTGCGAATGCATGGCCATGAGGTCTACTACATCGGTGCCGACGATACGCACGGCACGCCGATCATGCTGCGCGCGGAGAAGGAAGGCCTGACCCCGAAGCAGCTGATCGATCGCGTGTGGGCCGAACACAAGCGCGACTTCGACAGCTTCGGTGTGTCGTTCGACAACTTCTACTCGACCGATTCGGACGAGAACCGCGTGCTGAGCGAGAAGATCTACGTCGCGCTGCAGGAAGCCGGCTTCATCGCCGAGCGCGAGATCGAGCAGGCCTACGATCCCGTCAAGGAAATGTTCCTGCCGGATCGCTTCATCAAGGGCGAGTGCCCGAAGTGCCACGCGAAGGACCAGTACGGCGACAACTGCGAAGTGTGCGGCTCGACCTACCTGCCGACCGAACTGCTGAACCCGTATTCCGTCGTGTCGGGCGCAACGCCGGTGCGCAAGACGTCGAAGCACTACTTCTTCCGCCTGTCCGATCCGCGCTGCGAAACGTTCCTGCGCGAATGGGTGAGCGGCCTCGCGCAGCCCGAAGCGACCAACAAGATGCGCGAATGGCTCGGCGACGCCGGCGAAGCCAAGCTCGCCGACTGGGACATCTCGCGTGACGCGCCGTACTTCGGCTTCGAGATCCCGGGCGCGCCCGGCAAGTATTTCTATGTGTGGCTCGACGCGCCGGTCGGCTACTACGCGAGCTTCAAGAACCTGTGCGACCGTAACGGCATCGACTTCGATGCGTGGGTCCGCCCGGGCTCGACCACCGAGCAGTATCACTTCATCGGCAAGGACATCCTGTACTTCCACACGCTGTTCTGGCCCGCGATGCTCGAGTTCTCGGGCCACCGCACGCCGACCAACGTGTTCGCGCACGGCTTCCTGACGGTCGACGGCGCGAAGATGTCGAAGTCGCGCGGCACGTTCATCACCGCGCAGAGCTACATCGACACGGGCCTGAACCCCGAATGGCTGCGCTACTACTTCGCCGCGAAGCTGAACGCGACGATGGAAGACATCGATCTGAACCTCGACGACTTCCAGGCGCGCGTGAACAGCGACCTCGTCGGCAAGTACGTAAACATCGCGAGCCGCGCGGCAGGCTTCCTGATCAAGCGCTTCGACGGCCGCGTGCAGGACAGCGCGATGAACCATCCGCTCGTCGCGAAGCTGCGCGATGCGATTCCGCAGATCGCCGCGCACTACGAAGCACGCGAGTACGGCCGCGCGCTGCGCCACACGATGGAGCTCGCGGACGAAGTGAACGCGTACGTCGACGGCGCGAAGCCGTGGGATCTCGCGAAGGATCCGGCCAACGCAGTCGCACTGCACGAAACCTGCAGCGTGAGCCTCGAGTCCTTCCGCCTGCTGTCGCTCGCGCTGAAGCCGGTGATGCCGCGTGTGGCCGAAGCCGTCGAATCGTTCTTCGGGATCGCGCCGCTCGCCTGGGCCGATGCCGTGAAGCCGCTGTCGTCGGCACAGCCGATCAAGGCGTACCAGCACCTGATGACGCGCGTCGACCCGAAGCAGATCGAAGCGCTGCTCGCCGCGAACCGCGATTCGCTGCAGGCCGAAGCCACCGGCGCGGCCGCCGCGAGCGCGAATGCCGCGAAGGATGCGAAGAACAACGCGAAGGCGAACGCGAAGCAGGCGGTCGTGAACGGCGCGGACGATGCCCCGATCTCGATCGACGATTTCGCGAAGATCGACCTGCGCATCGCGAAGATCGTCGCGTGCCAGGCCGTCGAGGGCTCGGACAAGCTGCTGCAGCTCACGCTCGACGTCGGCGAGGAAAAGACCCGCAACGTGTTCTCGGGCATCAAGTCCGCGTACCAGCCCGAGCAGCTCGTCGGCAAGCTGACCGTGATGGTCGCGAACCTCGCGCCGCGCAAGATGAAGTTCGGCCTGTCCGAAGGGATGGTGCTTGCCGCGTCGGCCACCGACGAGAAGGCGGAACCGGGCCTCTACATCCTCGAGCCGCACAGCGGCGCGAAGCCCGGCATGCGCGTGAAGTAAGCCGCACGCCCTACCGCTTGCGAAAAAAAGCCCCGCACGATCCGTGCGGGGCTTTTTTCATGGCTGCTCGGCGCGCCGCGCGCGCGCGGCGTCACTGCCGAACCAGCGATCGAAGCGCCGCGTGTAGTTCAGGTCGACACCCTGGAACGTGCCGCCGTACGCGGACACCGACCAGAAGCGCGTCAGGTTGATCGTCGCCTTGAACGCGTTGGCCGCCGATTGCAGCCCCTGCTCGAAGCCGAGCACGAACCGCTCGTTGATCGCCTTCGACACCAGCACGACCTGCGGATCGGTCAGGCCGACTTCGCTGCGGCCGACCGAGACCTCGTCGAGACCGAAGGTCTGCGCGACGCGCTTGCCGGTCACGCTGCCGAGCAGCCCGAGCGCTGCCGTCATCGCCCCCTGCTGGCCCACGTTGTTGCCCTGGTCGGTGCCGTGCCCGAACAGCAGCCACGACAGCTTTTCGTTGTCCGTGACGTTCGGCTCCGACACGAGCTTGACCGTCAGCGACTGGATCGTGCCCGTCACCTGCACGCCGGCCTCGACCTCCTGGTTGCGCCGCATCGCGAGGATGTTGACGCCCGGGTTCGACACAGGGCCGTTGAACGTGAAGAAGCCGTTCTCGATCGCGAGCTTGCGGCCGAACGACGTATACGTCGATCCTTCGGTCACGCGCACGTTGCCGACCGCGCGCAGCGGCACGCCCGGCGCGCTCATCACGGTGATCGTGCCGCGCAGCCCGAGATCCGCGCCGTGGCCCTTGAAGCGGAAGTTGTTGCCGAGGCCGATGTCGATGTTCGCGCGCGGCGCGAGCGACGGCGCCGGCTTGTCCTCGGCCGGCTTCGGCTTCGCGACCGCGGTGCCGGTCGGCGTCTCGCCGCGCACCGTGCCGCCCGGCTGCACGATCACGACGTCGTCCGACAGGTGCGGCGCCGATTCCTCGGGCAGGTCGAACAATGCACGGTCGACGACGAACTTGCCGTCGATCGACAGCGCGCCGCGCGGCCCGTCGTTCGCGACGGTTGCCTTGCCCGACAGCGACAGCTTGCGGTCCGGCGCCGCGAACAGTTCGAGCTTGTCGGCGACGATGCTCGCGGTCAGGTCGGGCGCCTCGCCGTCGAGGCGCACGCGGCCAAGCGCGCGCAGCGTGCCGTCGCCGCCGTGAAATTCGACCTGCTGGAATTCGACGAGGTTGTCCGACAGCTTGATGCGCACGATACCGTCCTTCAACTGCACGCCCTGGTCGATGAGCGTCGCGGACAAATCGTCGCCCGTCAGCATTCCCGACAGGTTCGGCTTCACCGGCGTGCCCGCGACCGTCAGCTTCAGCGCCGCGCGCCCGCCGAGCAGGTAGCTCGGCCCGAACAGGTTGCCGGTCGTCTTCAGCGCCGGGATGTCGGCGTCGATGCGGCCCGACAGCGGGCCATCGTTGACCACGCCGAACATGCCGTCGCGCAGCGCGAACGGCACGACGACGTTCGCGTCGAGCGTGCCGATCCGGTTCGCCTTCGCGAGCGCCGTCACGTTGAGCCGGTTGCCCGGTGTGAAGCTCGCGCGCGCCGACAGGTCGGTCAGCCCCAGCGACGCGATGCCGCGCCCGCTCTCGATCGTCACGTCGCCGCCGCGACGCTTCACCTGCACGTAGCCCGTCGCGTTCGCGCCGAGCGAGAAATCCCAGTCGGCATCGAGCACGACGTCGGTCCGCACCGGCGGCCGCTGGCCCGTCAGCTCCTGGCGGACCTCGAGGAAACGCGCGACCGACGCGCCGCTCACGGAGCCCGCCGAGCGCATCTGGCCGTGATCGAACACGAACGACTTCAGATCGATCGCCGCGCCTTCGAGCGTGAGCCGCGTCGCGCCGAGCGTCACGCGGCCGGCGCCGGCCGATACGGTCAGCGGCGACTGCAGCGCAATGGCCGGCGTGCCGCGGTTCGCAAGACGCGTCACCGTGCCGTCCCAGCGCATCCCGTCGCGGTTCTCGACCACGCCGCCGTTCGCCGCGAGCGTCAGGTCGATCACGCGGCCGTCGGCCATCCCGAGCGCCGACGCGTCGAGCGTGTGCTTCGCGCGCGTGCCGTCGAGGTTCGCGCGCAGCGACTTCAGCTTCAGCGAGCCGAGCGCGATGTCGGACGCGTCGGCCGTGAACACGAGCGCGCCGTGTGCGCCGTCGCGGATGTCCGCACGCCCCTGCGCGGTACCGATCCGGTTCGAGCCGACGACGACGTGCTCGGCCTTGTAGGTGGCCGTCACGTTCGGATGCGCGAAGCTGCCGGTCAGGTCGCCCTGCGCCTGCACGAGCCCTTCCACGCCGAAACCGAGCCGGTCGAGCTGCGGCGCGTCGACGACGAAGCGCAGCCGGTCGCCGGGCGCGCCGAAGCTGCCGCGCAGGTCGACGTGGTTGCCCGCGATCGACAGGTTCGCGTTGCTCGGCAGAATGCGCGAGCCGGCGAGCTGCACGACCCCGGCGCCGGTCAGCGGCACGCCGTCGTACAGGCTGTCGCCGAGCTTGAAGGTTGCCTTCGTCGATACCTGCGGCGCGAACGCGCCCGACGCCGTCAGCGTGCCGGACACGCGCGTCTCGCCGCGCTGGGCCGGCGCCTTCGCGACCTTGGCGGGCGCCTTGCCGCCCCCCGCCTTCGGCGCGCTCATCGCGGCGAGCAGCAGCGGATCGAATGCGGTCAGCGTCGCCTTCGCGTCGTAGCTCGAATGCGCATCGTGGCGGAACACGCCCGTCAGGTCGATCCGGCCCTTGCCCGCCGTCACGCGCGCGTCGGTCAGCACGGTCTGCGGCGGCGTCAGCGCGACCTTCGCGCGTGCGCCGAGCGCGAGCTTCGGGTCGTTCAGGTTGAAATCGACGGTCGTCACGTCGCCCGCGAGCGTCACGCCGAGCGGGCCACCCAGGCGCATCGGCCGCAGCTCGGCGACGAACGCGTTCAGGTCGAGGTTCGCGACCTTCAGGTCGAAGCGGCCCTTGCCGCCCTGCAGCGTGCCGTTGCCCGTCACGCTGCCGTCGCGGATCAGCTTCAGCGCGAGCGCGTCGATCCGCTGCGCGTGCGCGTCGAGATGCACGTTCGCGTGCGCGTCGATCACCGGCAGCAGATGGTCGCCGAGCGTGCCGGGTTTCGCGTTGACGATCGACACCGGGCCCGTCACCGCGAAACCCTTCGCGGGCGCGGACCCGGCCGGCGCGGTCACGGGCGCGAGTTCCGCGCGCACCGCGAGATCGGCGGCCGGTGCGCCGGGCGCGAGCGCCTGCGGGTTGACGTGATCGAACGCAAGCGACGCGCGCGTGAGCGGCACCGCGCCGAACGGCGCGGCCTCGACGTGCGCGCGCCCGTTCAGCTTCATCCCGCTCGCGTCGACGTCGGCGACGAGCGCCTCGAGCGAGCCCGACACGCGCGCGCGCGCATCGACCGGCTCATCGGACAGCTTGCCCGCATAGGTGGCTTCACCCGTCAGCGCGAACGGCTTCACGCCGTCGAGCTTCGCGCGCGCGGTCAGCGCGCCGTACGGCGTATCGACGCCATCGAGCACGAGTTCATGGTGACGGCCGTCGCTGCGGCCGTTCAGCGCGAGATGGTCGAGCTGGGTCGTCGAGCCGCCGTCGTGGATCGCCAGGCGATCGACGCGCAGGTCGTCGATCCGCAACTGCAGCGGCAGGCTCAGGTCCTGCGGCGTCGTACTCGGTGTCGACGGCCCCGGCGGGATCCGCACGTCGATCGTGCCGGCGCGAAGATAGGCGATGGACAGCCGCCACGGCGCGCGGGTCAGGGCCCAGCGGCCGTCGAGCCGGTCGATGCGGATTTCGGTACCGGTGCCGTCGGGACTCGTCCACGCGAACCCGCGCAACCGCACGCCGGTCGCGAGCGAGCCGCCGTCGAGCGTGCCCGCGAGCCGCGCGCCGAGCACGCGCCCGGCCACCTGCCACGCGAGCCGCGTGCCGTGCTCGGTCGTCACCGCGGCCAGCACGAGCCCGGCCGCCAGCACGACGAGCAGCACGACCGTCGCGAGCGTCCACACGACGAACCGCCCGATGCGCGCAACGGGCCCGCGGCGCGGCGCGCGCGGCGGCGCGTCGGGCGAGTCCGGATCGTGAGGCGGCGGCGTGTCGTTCGGGTCCTTCGTCATGCGGTTTGTCGATGAAGCGGTACGGTCAGAAAGCGATGCCGAGCGTCAGGTACGGGCGCACGCTATGGTTGCGCAACCCGTATGCGAGGTCGACGTTGATCGGGCCGACGGGGCTGCGCCAGCGCGCGCCGACGCCGACACCCGGGTAGAACACCCGCTCGCCCCACGCATCGGTGGCGGTGCCGATGTCGAAGAACGTCGCGGCGCCCCAGTCGCGGTTGAACCAGTGCTGGTATTCGGCGGTGCCCGTCATCAGGTACTTGGTCGGCAGCACGGAGCCGTCGACGTTGTTGCCGATGCTCTGGTAACCGTAGCCGCGCACCGAGTTCGAGCCGCCCGCGCGGAACAGCAGCGACGCCGGCACGCCGGTCGAGCTGCCGCTCGTGAATACGCCGCCGAGCTCCGCGCGGAACACGAACAGGTCGCGCTTGCCGATCGGCAGGTACTGCTGGCCGCGCGCGTAGCCGCGGACGAAGGACTGGTCGGTCAGCACGCCCTTGACCGCGAAGCCGGCCTCGGCGTGGATCAGGTTGCCGGAACGCGGGAACAACGGATCGTCGACGTTGCGGCGCGTCCACGCCCATTGCGGCACCAGCGCGCGGCTCGTGGTCGGCCCCGCGCCGTTCTGGTCGAGCCGGTCCTGGTAGAACATCAGCGAATACGAATAGTCGATGAACTGGCCGGTGCGCGTGCGCTGCGCGCCGACCCGCGCGCTGTAGATGCGCGTGTCCGACACGTTGGTGTTCGTGTACGACGCGAGCACGCTGTTGGTCCAGCCCTTCTCGCCCGGCGGCATCGACAGCTGGACCTGCCCGTATTGCTGGATCTGGTCGAGCCGGCCCGACACGGTGAGCGGCCACGCGGCGCCGAACGTGTCGAGATACGTATAGGAACCCTGCACGTGCGGCCCGGTATCGGTGGCAAAGCCGACGCCGCCACGGATGTTGTTGTACGGGAACTCGCTGACCTTCACGTGCACGGGCGTGCGCTCGGGCTTCGCCGTATCGTCGCCGACGTCGATCGCGACGCTCGCGTAGTACGGCGTGTTCTGCAACTGCCGCTGCAGTTCGGTGATCCGCTGCACGTCGTAGATCTCGCCTTCCGACAACGGATTGACGTTCGTGACGATCTTTTCCGGATAGCGCCGCACGCCGTCGACGTCAACCTTGCCGATCGTGAACGTCGGGCCGCTGTCGAACGTCACCGCGAGTGTCGCGCGCTGCGTGCGCGGGTCGATGCGCGCCTCCGACGACGCGATCTTCGCGCCGAGATAGCGGCGCGACTGCAGTTGCTTGAGCGCCGCGCCCTTCGCGCCGTCCCAGTCGGACTGCGTGAACGGATCGCCCGGCTTCAGCGAAAACGCGAAACGGGTCGCGGCTTCCTGCTTCGGATCCTCGGTGTCGATCGGCCCCTTGAACGTCAGGTCGACGGTCGACACGACCGTCTGCTTCCCCGGATCGACAGCGATGCGCACGTCGCGCTTGCCGTCGTGCGTGCGCACGTCGGTGCGCACGACCGGCGAGAAATAGCCGGCCGTCGCGGTCAGGTCGCGCACCTGTTGCGGCGTGGCGGTGACGAGGAAGTCGAACTGGTCGTCGCTGATGTCGTCGCGCTTCGCGAAGCGCGCGATATCGAGATGCGACTTGAGCAGCTTGCGAACCGAGCGCGGCGCGTCGATGTCGACGTCGTACTTCGCGTGGGCCGGCAACGCGAAGCACGCGGCGAGGCAACCCGCGACGGTCACCCGCGCGGCACGGGCCGCGGCGGCGGCGCGATTGCATTCCACGCGCGAGCCCGCGTCATGTGCCGTGTGTGCTTGCTGGTTCGACTGCCCCGCCAAATATGACCTCGCCCTCGGTTGACACGGTTTTGTGGAAAACCCTGTATTTGACCACAGGGTGTGGGCATCAAAGCTTAATGTTTGTAAACCGCTGCGCGAGCGAGCGAGGCCACGGCGTCATGCCTGGCGGCGCGCTTCCGGATGCCGACTGCGCGCCGGCCCGCGGATTCGACGCGCGATTGCCGCCGACCGTTCCCGCGATGCGGTAAAATCCCGCCATCGTGAATCCGGCGCATCGTGCGCCGCCCGAAACGGAAAACCCAGCCATGCCGTACCAGTCCGATGTCACGCAGTTCCTGAACCAGCTCAAGCAACAGAAGCCGACGCTCGAGGAAGAGCAGCGCAAGGGCCGTTCCCTGCTGTGGGACAAGCAGCCGATCGACCTCGAAGAGCGCGCCGAGCAGCAGGAATCGCGCGTGAAGCAAACGTCGTACGTCTACTACCAGAACTTCTGACGACGTGAGCGCCGCTGACGAGGCCAGCGCCGCCCGGCAGGACGACGCGATCGCCGCGCCCGCGGGCGCCGATTCGACGCCCGACACGGTCGACGGTGTCGCGGCATTCGCTCGCCTGTACGGCGAGCCGCTCTTCAAGCTGCCGCAGGATCTCTACATCCCGCCCGATGCGCTCGAGATCTTCCTCGAGACCTTCGAAGGCCCGCTCGACCTGCTGCTCTACCTGATCCGCAAGCAGAACTTCAACGTGCTCGACATCCCGATGGCGCAGGTCACCGCGCAATATCTGGGCTACGTCGACCAGATCCGCACGTCGAACCTCGAGCTCGCGGCCGAGTACCTGCTGATGGCCGCGATGCTGATCGAGATCAAGTCGCGGATGCTGCTGCCGGTCAAGAAGGCCGACACCGGCGAGGAAGCCGAGGATCCGCGCGCCGAACTCGTGCGCCGCCTGCTCGAGTACGAGCAGATGAAGCTCGCCGCGCAGCGGCTCGACCAGTTGCCGCAGCTCGGCCGCGACTTCCTGCGCGCCGAGGTCTACATCGAGCAGAGCGTCACGCCGCGCTTCCCCGACGTGAATTCGGACGACCTGCGCGCGGCATGGGCCGACGTGCTCAAGCGCGCGAAGCTCGTCCAGCACCACAAGATCTCGCGCGAGGAGCTGTCGGTGCGCGAACACATGAGCCTGATCCTGCGCCGGCTGCAGAACGCGCGCTTCATGGAGTTCGCCGAGCTGTTCGACACGTCGCGCGGCGTGCCGGTCGTCGTCGTGAATTTCATCGCGATGCTCGAACTCGCACGCGAATCGCTCCTCGAGATCACGCAGGCCGAGCCGTTCGCGCCGATCTACGTGCGTCTCGCATACCTGCCGGCGTAGCGCCCACGCCCGCCCTTCCCGTTCTCCCGATTCATCCCGGCACACTTGCCGCATCACCGCAGCCCGGCGCGGCCGTTGCCGGCACGTCCGGTTAGAAAGTGAACGATCGTGCTTTTTTCGATGCGTTTGGCGGCCAAATCCTCTACAATCCGCCGACGCCCGATGCGCCGCCCGCGCGCCGGCGTTCTCCGCTTCGACCCCGACGCCGCTGCCGCGGCGCCAACGCGCGCCTGCGCGAGGAACCCGCTACCCGATCATGAAAGTCATCAGCTCGATCCATGAACTGCGCGACCAGCTGCGCGGACAGAACCGCACGGCGTTCGTGCCGACGATGGGCAACCTGCACGAAGGGCACCTGTCGCTGATGCGCCTCGCGCGCCAGCACGGCGACCCGGTCGTGGCGAGCATCTTCGTCAACCGGCTGCAATTCGGCCCGAACGAGGATTTCGACAAGTATCCGCGCACGCTCCAGGACGATATCGAGAAGCTGCAGAAGGAAAACGTCTACGTGCTGTTCGCGCCGACCGAGCGCGACATGTACCCGGAACCGCAGGAATACCGCGTGCTGCCGCCGGACGATCTCGGCGGGATCCTCGAAGGGGAATTCCGGCCCGGCTTCTTCACCGGCGTGTGTACGGTCGTGGCGAAGCTGATGGCCTGCGTGCAGCCGCGCGTCGCCGTGTTCGGCAAGAAGGACTACCAGCAGCTGATGATCGTGCGTCGCATGTGCCAGCAGCTCGCACTGCCGGTCGACATCATCGCCGCCGAAACCGTGCGCGACGAGGACGGCCTCGCGCTGTCGTCGCGCAATCGCTACCTGTCCGCCGACGAGCGCAGGGAAGCGCCCGAACTCGCGAAGACGCTGCAGCGCATGCGCGAAAGCCTGCTCGGCGGCGAGCGCGACCTCGGCAAGCTCGAAGACCTGGCCCGCACCCATCTGGCCGGCCGTGGCTGGGCGCCCGACTACATCTCGATCCGCCGCCGCGCGAACCTGATCGCGCCGAACGCGGCCGAGCTCGAAGCCGGCGAACCGCTCGTCGTCGTCGCCGCCGCGAAGCTCGGCGCGACGCGCCTCATCGATAACCTGGAAATCTGACGGGCGCCCGCCCGCGCCTCTCACGACGCATCACGGAGACACCATGCAGCGCCACATGCTCAAATCGAAGATCCACCGCGCGGCCGTCACGCACTGCGAGCTGCACTACGAAGGCTCGTGCGCGATCGACGAAGACCTGCTCGAGGCCTCGGGCATCATCGAGAACGAACGGATCGACATCTGGAACATCAACAACGGCGAGCGCTTCTCGACGTACGCGATCAAGGGCGAGCGCGGCAGCGGGATGATCTCGCTGAACGGCTCGGCCGCCCGTCGCGCACAGCTTGGCGACCTCGTGATCATCGCGGCCTTCGCGATGGTCGATGAAGCCGAACTGCAAGCCGGCTGGAAGCCGAAGCTCGTGTTCATCGACGACGGCAACAAGATCAAGGGCCACCGCGATCACGTGCCGACGCAGAGCTGGACCTGACCTGACCGGCCACCCGTGCGCCGTGGGGCGCGGGGCAGCTGCGCCGCTTGCGGTCGAAGGGCCGGATGCCGTGTACCACGGGATCCGGCCCTTTCTCATTTCATCGCGAGCCGGCCCGCCGGCCGTGCGATCAGGACGCCTTGGCGGCCTTCTCCGGCTTCTCCGCCTTCTGCACCCGGCGTTCGGCCCATTCGACGATCGGCCGCCACTGTTCGAGATCCTTCTCGACCCGGCTCTTCGCGACGTCCCACAGCGTGAGGCCATGCGCGGCGATCTGCACGTAGTTCTGCGTGTCGCGCACGTAGCCGAGCACCGGCAGGCCGAGCCCTTCGACGAACCGGTGCAGCTGGTCGGACGAGCGCGTGCGCGCATCGACCCGCATCCCGACGATCCCGACCTCGACGCTGCCCTTGCGCACGGCCTTCTCGCCGGCGAGGCGCTCCAGAAACTGCTGCGTGGCCAGGATATCGAACATCGACGGCTGCAGCGGCACGATCACCCTGTCAGCCAGTTGCAGCGCGACGTTGAGCCGGTTGCCGTGCAGGCCGGCCGGCGTGTCGATCACCGCATATTCGAGGCCGCGCGGCGGCTTCGTCGGCGCGTCCGGATCGAGTTCCCATGCCTCGATCGCCGGCAATCCGGCCGGCCGCAGGTCGAGCCACGCATGCGCGGACTGCTGCCGGTCGAGATCGGCGAGCGCGACCCACGCGCCCTGCGCCGCGAAATAGCCGGCAAGATTGGTGGACAGCGTGCTCTTCCCCACGCCGCCCTTCGGATTCGCCACCACGATCACCGTCATGAATTCCCCCGAAAAAGCCGCGCGGCGCCCAGCCGCATGGCTGGCGCCGCTCGATTGCGGATACAGGGAGCGATGATATCGGCAAACGGCGTGTCACCGGAACGGGTTGCGCCGCATCATGCCGGCTGACCTACTCCTTACACACGCTGAACCGCGGCCTCGCGTGCGCCGAGCGCGAACGCGCCGCCGCCCAGCAGCGCCTGCACCGCGAGCGTGACGGCCCAGAACGCCGGATATTCCCAACCGCCGTTCGGCGACGCGAAGCTCCAGCCGTTCGGCAGATGCGCGGCGGTCGCGCCGAGCATGAACGGCAGCAGCACGAGCGCGGCGACGCGCACCCGGAAGCCCGCGAGCAGCGCCAGGCCGCCGGCCAGTTCGACGAACGTCGTCAGGTACGCGAGCCAGCCCGGCAGGCCGATCGACGCAAAGAACTGCGCGGTGCCGGGCAGCGTGAAGACGAACACCTTCTGCGCGACGTGCGCGAGGTACAGCACGCCGAGCGCGACGCGCAGCAGGGTCGCGGCGAAATCGTTGAGGCGATTGGGGTTCATGGCGAATTCCTTCGTGAGTGGTGTGAATGGATTGCACTCTATTCGAATCAATTCCGCCGATAAACGCGCCAATTCGCTTTAACTGATTCCTTTATGGAGTTAATCGGGACGTAAAAAGGGGCATGACCGATCATGCCCCGCACCATGCATCAGTAACCGTAACCGCTCTTCCCTTGTGTGGCGTCGCCGGAACCGGACTGGCTACCGCTTGATCCGTACGAATCGCACGCATGCGCAACCGCCGACACGCCCAGCAACGCCGCGAGCAGCACGCTCCACCACCATCGAGCCTTCATCGCGCACTCCTCCAGGCGGACATCCGCCCTCCTCTGTTGTACGCGATCAGGCGGAAAAAGCGAGGGCTGGAAGCCGGCGCATCAACGAAATTCAGCGTATAGCGCGTCGAGGTCGAGATGGTCGGCGAACGTGTCGGCCAGCCGCTCGAGCGACGCCTCGCGCAGCGCCGGATAGTCGATCCGTTCCGCGCCGTCGAGCCCGGCCCACGCGAGCAGTGCCGTGCAGGCGTCGGGCGAGTCGAACAGCCCGTGCACATAGGTCGCGAGGATCTGCCCGTCGGCGGAAACCGCGCCGTCCGGGCGTGCCCCGTCCTGCGCGGCATCGGCTGCCAGCGCCAGCGCGGGCGACGCAAGCGCGGGCCCGTGCGTGTCGCCCATGTGGATCTCGTAGCCGCGCACGGCGGCCCCGCCCGGCAGCGCGAGATGCCCGGTGACGTTCTTCAGTGTCTTGTCGGGCTGCAGCGTCGTGTCGAATTCGAGCAGTCCGAGCCCCGGCACGCTGCCGGGCACGCCTTCGAGGCCGAGCGGATCGTCGAGCGTGCGGCCGAGCATCTGCATTCCGCCGCAGATGCCGATCACCTTGCCGCCGTAGCGCAGATGGCGACGGATCAACGTGTCCCAGCCCGCGTCGCGCAGCCATGCGAGGTCGCGCTGCACGCTCTTCGAACCGGGCAGGATCAGCAGGTCGGCATCCGGCACGGGGCCGCTCTTCCAGTACGTGAACTCGACCTGCGGATGCGCGCGCAGCGGATCGAAATCGGTGTGGTTGCTGATGCGCGGCAGCGCCGGCACGACCACGCGCAGCACGCCGGCGTCACCGCGTGCGGCGGCGCTGCGCGCCTGCGCGGGCAGCATGTCCTCGGCGTCGAGCAACAGGCCGTGCAGGTACGGCAGCACGCCGAACACGGGCTTGCCCGTCTGCGCGCGCAGCCAGTCGAGCCCCGGTTCGAGCAGCTTGAAATCGCCGCGGAAGCGATTGATCACGAAGCCGCGCACGCGTGCGCGCTCGCTGTCGGACAGGCACGCGAGCGTACCGACCAGGTGCGCGAACACGCCGCCACGGTCGATGTCGGCAACGAGCACGACCGGGCAGTCGACGCGTTCGGCGAAACCCATGTTCGCGATGTCGCCGTCGCGCAGGTTGATCTCGGCCGGGCTGCCGGCGCCCTCGACGATCACCGTGTCGTAGCCGGCGCGCAGCCGCGCGTACGACTCGAGCACCGCATCGAACGCGACCGGCTTGTAGTCGTGATACGCGCGCGCATTGAGGTTCATGCGCGCCTTGCCGTGAACGATCACCTGCGCGCCGCGATCGCTCGTCGGCTTCAGGAGCACGGGGTTGAAATCCGTATGCGGCGCGACGCCCGCGGCCAGTGCCTGCAGCGCCTGCGCGCGGCCGATCTCGCCGCCGTCGGCCGTCACCGCGCTGTTGAGCGCCATGTTCTGCGGCTTGAACGGCGCAACGCGCGCGCCGGCCCGGCGCGCCAGCCGGCACAGGCCAGCGACGAGCGTGCTCTTGCCCGCGTCGGACGTCGTGCCCTGGATCATCAGCGTACCGCGCGGCCGCGGCTCGGGTGCATTCATCGTGTCAGGCTCGTCGCGAAGCAAAGGCCGCATTATCGCCCGCACCGGCATGCCCGCGCCGTTACAATCACGCGATGATTCCGCACGACCTCACCTTCGTCCTCGGCGGCGCACGCTCGGGCAAGAGCGCGCACGCCGAGCGGCTCGCCGCCGACAGCGGCCGCCCCGTCACGTACATCGCGACCGCGACCGCCGCCGATGCCGAATTCGCGCAGCGCATCGCGCACCATCGCGCGCGTCGGCCCGCCGAATGGGGGTTCGCCGATGCGCCCGTCGATCTCGCCGGCACGCTCGCGCGGCTCGACGATCCGCACGCATGCCTGCTCGTCGACTGCCTGACGCTGTGGCTCACGAACCTGCTGTGCCCGGCCGACGGCGAACCGCTCGACGATGCGCAGTACGCGGCGCAGGTCGACCGGCTCGAGCACGCATTGCGCGGTGCGCGCGCGAAGGTGATCGTGGTCAGCAACGAGATCGGGCTCGGCGTCGTGCCGCTCGGGTCGGTCACGCGCCGCTACGTCGACGAACTCGGGCGCCTGAACCAGCGCGTCGCCGCGCTCGCGACGCGCGTGACGCTGCTCGTCGCCGGGCTGCCGCTCGACCTCAAGGCGGGAGCGCCGTCATGCTGATGCTGTCGCTGCCCGTCGTCGCGATGTTCGCCGTCGCAGCCGCGATCGTCGACCGCGCGATCGGCGAACCGGCCGGCTGGCACCCGCTCGTCGCGTTCGGCCGCCTCGCCGCACGTATCGAAGGCGCGCTGAACACGGGCCGACGCGGCCGGGTAACCGGCGTCGCCGCGTGGATCGCGGCGGTCGTGCCGCCGGTCGCCATCGCGGCATGGCTCGCCGCCGTGCTGCCGTGGCCGCTCGCTGCCGCGCTGCACATCGCGCTGCTGTGGTTCGCGCTCGGCGCGAAAAGCCTCGCCGACCACGTCGCGCCGATCGCTGCTGCGTTGCTGCGGCATGACCTCGGCGCCGCCCGCGCGCTGACCGCGCGTATCGTGTCGCGCGACACGAGCGATGCGGACGAAGGCGCGCTGTCGCGCGCGGCCGTCGAATCGGCGCTGGAGAACGGCAACGACGCGATCTTCGGCGCGCTGTTCTGGTTCGTCATCGCGGGCGGTCCCGGTGCACTGCTGTTCAGGCTCGCGAATACGCTCGACGCGATGTGGGGCTACCGCACGCCGCGCTTCCTGACCTTCGGCTGGGCCGCCGCGCGCCTCGACGACGCGCTGAACTGGATTCCCGCACGCCTCACGGCCGCCAGCTACGCGCTGCTCGGCGACACGGCCTCCGCGTGGCGCTGCTGGCGCACGCAGGCGCGCCACTGGGACAGCCCGAACGCGGGCCCGGTGATGGCGGCCGGCGCCGGCAGCCTGAACGTGCAGCTCGGCGGCCCGGCCGTCTATCACGGCGAGATCGAGGATCGTCCCGCGCTCGGCACCGGCGCAACGGCGACCGCCATCCACATCGTCGCCGCGCTGTCGCTCGTCACGCGCACGCTTGCCCTGTGGCTCGCGCTGCTGGTCGCGAGCGGCGCACTCGCCATGGCTACCCATCATGTCTGACATCCGCATCGCGCACGGCGGCAACCTGCACGAAGCCGCACGCCGCCACGGCATTCCGTACGACGCGTGGCTCGACCTGTCGACCGGCATCAATCCGGTCGGCTATCCGGTACCGCCCGTCCCGGCCGACGCATGGCGCCGGCTGCCCGACGACGGCGACGGCCTCGCGGCCTGCGCCGCGCAGTACTACCACGCCCCCGATCCCGCCCACGTGTTGCCGGTCGCCGGCAGCCAGGCCGCGATCCGCGCGTTGCCCGCGCTGCTGCCGACCGGCGACGCCGGCGTCGCGGCGCTCGCGTACGGCGAATACGCACCGGCCTTCGCGCGCCACGGCCATCGCGTCGTCGCGCTCGACATCGACGCGGATACGTTGCCTGCGACGCTGCGCCACGTCATCGTCGGGAATCCGAATAATCCGACCGCCCAGTTCGTACCGGCCGCGCGCCTGCTCGGCTGGCATGCGCAACTCGCCGCGCGCGGCGGCACGCTGATCGTCGACGAGGCGTTCGCCGATACGGGTGCGACGCAGTCGCTCGCGCCGCAGGTCGATCGCCCGGGCCTCGTCGTGCTGCGTTCGGTCGGCAAGTTCTACGGGCTCGCCGGCATCCGCGCCGGCTTCGTGCTCGCGTGCCCTGAACAGATCGTCGCGCTGCGCGACATGCTCGGCGCATGGACGGTCGGCGGCCCTGCGCGCCACGCGGTCGCCGCGGCGTTCGCCGATCGCGCGTGGCAGGCTGCGGCCCGCGAACGGCTCGCGGCCGACGGCGAGCGGCTGGCCGCCCTGCTGCGCGCACACGGCTTCGCGGTTCGCGCGACACCGCTCTTCAGCTGGACCGACGACCCGCGCGCCGCGGCGCTGCATGCGGCACTCGCGGCACGCGGCATCTGGACGCGACACTTCCCGACACCGTCGAGCGTACGCGTCGGCCTGCCGGGCAGCGAAGCGGAATGGCAGCGCCTCGGCGACGCGCTCGCGCACTGCGTGCCGCTGCTGCAACGGGAATCCGCATGACTCCGCGCATGTTCCGCCGGCTCACACCGGTCGCGATGCTGTCCGCACTCGCCTACGCGTCGTTCGCCCACGCCGATGTCACGACGCGCGACGACGCCGCCAATACCGTCACGCTGCCGGCGCCCGCGCAGCGCGTGATCAGCCTCGCGCCGCACGCGACCGAGCTGGTCTACGCGGCCGGCGGCGGCGCGAAGCTCGTCGGCACCGTCACGTACAGCGACTATCCCCCCGCCGCGCAAGCGATCCCGCGCGTCGGCGACAACAAGGCGCTCGACCTCGAGCGGATCGCCGCGCTGAAGCCCGACCTGATCGTCGTCTGGCGGCACGGCAATGCCGAGCGGCAGACCGACGCGCTGCGCGCGCTGCACATCCCGCTGTTCCTCAGTGAGCCGAAGCATCTCGACGACGTAGCGACGTCGCTGCGCCGGCTCGGCACGCTGCTCGGCACGCAGCCGGTTGCCGATGCGGCCGCGGCCGCCTATACGCGCGACATCGCGGCGCTGCGCACGCGTTACGCTGCGCGCGCGCCCGTCACGATGTTCTTCCAGGTCTGGGACCGGCCGCTGATGACGCTCAACGGCACGCACCTGATCAACGACGTGATCGAGCTGTGCGGCGGGCGCAACGTGTTCGCATCGCTCAAGCCGCTCGTGCCGACCGTCACCGACGAGGCCGTGCTCGCGGCGAATCCGGAGGCGATCGTGACGACCAGCGCGGGCACGACGCGCTCCGACGAACCGTTGCCGAGCCTGGCGCGCTGGCGCGCGTGGCCCGCACTGACGGCCGTCGCGCGCAACAACCTGTTCGCGATCGACGGCGATCTGCTGACGCGCCCGTCGCCGCGGATCGCACAGGGCGCGGCCGCGCTGTGCGAGGATCTCGATGCCGCGCGTGCGCGGCGGCCGGCACGCTGATTTCCGGTGACTTGCGCGCACATCGCGCACCTGCGCCCGATGTGACCGCTATCCGAGGAGACCGATTGATCGCGCGCCGCGCCGTTCGCACGCAAACGCCAGCGCGCCTATTCGTCCCAGTGCACCACTTCCCACGTTCGCGTGGCGGCATCCGCGCGCAGCCAGACGACACCCCCGGTCGGCACTGGCCGCGACAACAGCGTGTCGAGCGGCACGCGCAGCACATGCGATGCGAATGTGCGGATCACGCCCGCATGCGTCACCACCCATTGCGGGCCATCGCACTGTGCAACCGCATCGGCCCGCCGTGCCACGCGTGCGGCGAACTGCGCAACGCTTTCGCCGCCATGCGCACACGCATGCATCAGGTCGGCCGCCCACGCGTCGAGCGCCGCGCGATCGATATCGTCCCAGCGCCGCATTTCCCACGCGCCGAAATCCATTTCCTGCCAGTCCGCATCGCATCGCAGCGGCACGTCGCATGCCTGCGCGAGCCGTTCGGCAACCGACGCGCAGCGCGTCAGCGGGCTCGTCCAGACCTGTTCGGGAAACGGCGCGCAGAGTGCCGACAGATGCGCACGCACGGCCTGCGCGCCGACGTCGGCCGGTACGGCGAGCGGCACGTCGCTGCGTCCGTAGCAAATGCCCGGCTCGACGCCGACGGCCGGATGACGGATCAGGACGACGTCCATCCGAGCACCATGAGATAGATCGCCAGTTCGCACAGTTGCTGCGCGAAGCCGAGACAGTCGCCCGTATAACCACCGATCCGCTTCACGAAATAGCGGGCGGCCCACGCGCGCACGAGCACGAGCACGACGCATGCGACGACACCCATGCGCCAGTCGGGCCAGAACAGCCAGGGCAATCCGAATAGCGCCGCGACGCACGCCGCGCGTGCGCCCATCCGTTGCGCGACCGGCTTCGCCTTGCCTTCGGGCCGCACGTAGTCGAGCGTCATCAGCAAGCTCACGGCCGCCGCGCGGCTCGCCGCGTGCGCCGCGATCATCGTCCATGCGGCACGCAACGGCAGCATCGATGCAAGCGCCTGCCATTTCAGGCCGAGCGAGATCACGAGCGCGACCGCGCCGAACGTGCCGATCCGCGAGTCGTGCATGATGCGCAGCACGTCGTCGCGCGTATAGCCGCCGCCGAACGCATCGCAGCTGTCGGCCAGGCCATCCTCGTGAAAGGCGCCCGTTGCGAGCAGCGTCGCGGCCATCGACAGCCCGACCGCGATCGACGGGGGCAGCACACGCAGCGCGACGAGATAGACGAGCGCGCCCCACGCGCCGACACATGCGCCGACGAGCGGGAAATAACGCGCAGACTGATCGAGATCGCCGGCCGCATAACCGATCGAGCGCGGCACGGGCACGCGCGTGAAATAGCCGAGCGCGACGAAGAAGTAGCGCAGTTCGGCCCGCACGCCACGCGCGCGATCAGGCGTCACGATTGTCGACGCCGGCGGATTCGAAGCTCGCCATTTCGGTGAGGAACGCAGCCGCCGCACGCACGAGCGGCAGCGCGAGCGCCGCGCCGGTGCCTTCGCCGAGCCGCAGGTCGAGCGCGAGCAGCGGCTTCGCGCCGAAATGCTCGAGCATGCGCCGGTGCCCGGCCTCGTGCGACGTATGCGAGAACACGCAGTAATCGCGCACGCCGGGCACGATGCGCTCGGCGACGAGCAACGCAGCCGTCGCGATGAAGCCGTCGACGAGGATCGTCATCCGCTCGCTCGCGGCCGCGAGATACGCGCCCGTCATCATCGCGATCTCGAAGCCGCCGAACGTCGCGAGCACGTCAAGCGGCGCAATCGCGTGCGAGTGCTTGACGAGCGCACGGCCGAGCACCGCGCGCTTGTGCGCGAGGCCCTGGTCGTCGAGGCCCGTGCCGCGCCCGACGCAGGCATCGATCGGCACGCTGAGCAGGCGGCTCATCAGGCACGCGGCCGACGACGTGTTCGCGATCCCCATCTCGCCGAAGCCGATCACGTTCGTGCCGAGCGACGCATGCAGGCGCACGCGCGCCGCGCCGGCCGCGATCGCCGTCATCGCCTCGTCGCGCGTCATCGCCGGCTCCGCCGCGAAGTTGCGCGTGCCGCGCGCGACCGGCAGCGACACCAGCCGGTCGGACAGCGGCAGCGGCGACGCGACGCCCGCATCGACGATCTCGAGCGCGCTCTTCACGGCGCCCGAGAACGCGTTGATTGCCGCGCCGCCGGCGAGGAAATTCGCGACCATCTGGGCAGTCACCGCTTGCGGATAAGGACTCACGCCCTCGGCGGCAATCCCGTGATCGCCGGCAAACACGATCATCACCGGACGCTGCACAACCGGCCGCTCGGTGTGCTGGATCAGGCCGATCTGCAGTGCGATCGCCTCGAGCTGGCCGAGGCTGCCGGGCGGCTTGGTCTTGTGGTCGATCACGTGCTGCAGGCGCTTGCGCAGCGCGTCGTCGAGCGGCGCGATCGCGGGCGGGAAGTGGGTCGGGGTCGTCATCGAAAAGCCGTGTCGTTGGCGCGGTATGCGCCGCGCATCGGAAAAGGAAACGTCATTGTCGCTCGGGCCACGCGGGCAGCAGCGCATCGCGGCCGTTCTCGCGGATCAGCACCAGCGGATAACCGAACGCGTCGCTCGCGCGCTCGGGCGTCAGCACGTCGTGCACGGGGCCTGCCCACGCGTGGCCGCGGCCGTCGAGCAACAGCGCGTGCGTCGCGAAACGCCGCGCGAGATTCAGATCATGGCACGAGAACAGCACCGTGCGCGGGCCCGCGTCGAGCCATGCGGCCAGCGCGGTCAGGCAATCGATCTGGTGATGCAGGTCGAGATGCGCGAGCGGTTCGTCGAGCAGCATCAGTGGTGCGTCCTGGCACAGCGTCGCGGCCAGCGCGACACGTTGCCGCTCGCCGCCCGACAGCGACAGCACGTCGCGCGACGCGAGCGCGGTGAGGTCGAACGTCGCCAGCGCGTCGCGCGCGGCCGCGCGGTCGCCGTCGCGCTCCCAGCCCCAGCCGCCGAGATACGGAAAGCGGTTGAGCAGCACCGTGTCGAACACGGTCGCGCTGAATACGTCGTGCAGTTGCTGCGGCATCAGCGCGCGGCGCTGCGCGAGCTGCTCGGGCGGCCATGCGGCAAGCGGCCGGCCGTCGATCTCGACGTGTCCGCCGGCCGGCGGCTGCAGCCCGGCGAGGGTCGCAAGCAGCGTCGTCTTGCCCGCGCCGTTCGGCCCCGCGACGCACCAGATCTCGCCGGGACGGAACGCCCGGGTGAAGCCGTCGAGCAGCGTGCGTGCGCCGGCCTTCAGCGTCAGGTCGACGGCCGCGTAGTTCATGTCGCCGGCCGTGGCGTGCAGTGCGGCCCCCGTCATCGCATCGGCTTCCTCAACAACATCCACAGGAACACCGGCACGCCGATCAACGCGGTCATCACGCCGACCGGCAGTTGCGCGGGCGCGATCGCGGTGCGGGCGAGCAGGTCGGCCGCCATCACGCCGCCGCCGCCCGCGAGCATCGCGGCGGGCAGCAGCATCCGCTGGTCGTTGCCGAAGGCGAGCCGCAGCGCATGCGGCACGACGAGGCCGACGAAGCCGATCGTGCCGGCCGTCGTCACTGCGGCCGCCGCGGCCAGCGACGCGACGAGATAGATCCGCACGCGCAGGCGCGCGACAGGCACGCCGAGCGCAAGCGCGGTCGCATCGCCGCGCAGCAGCACGTTCAGTTGCGGCGCGGCCGGCAGCGCGACGCAGGCGGCCAGCAACAGCGCGCCCCACGCGAACCACGGCGCGGTCACGCCGTTCAGGTCGCCAGTCAGCCAGAAGATGATCCCGCGCAGTCGTGCGTCGGGTGCAAGCGACAGCAGCAGCGTCACGAGCGCGCCCCACCCCGCCGCGATCACGACGCCCGTGAGCAGCAGCCGCGGCGACGCGTCGCGCGACTCGCCGCGCCACAGCTCGCGGCGCGCGAGACCGAGCACGAGCGCGACCGACACGAGCGAGCCGGCGAACGCCGATGCGTCGACGAGCCACCACGCGCCGCCCGCGATCATCGCGACGAGCGCGAAGCCGGCCGCGCCGCCCGATACGCCGAGCACGTACGGCTCCGCGAGTGGATTGCGCAACAGCACCTGCAACAGCGCACCGGCGAGCGCGAGCAGCGCGCCGCATGCGAAGCCCGCGAGCGCGCGCGGCAGGCGCAGCGTGCGGACGATGTCGGCAAACAGCGCGTCGCCGCCATGCGGCACGAGCGACGCAAGCGCCTGCCAAGGCGACATCGGCACGCTGCCGATCGACAGCGACGCGACGAACAGCAACGCGACCGCCGCGGCGAGCGCGGCCCAGATCGCAGTGGCGCGCGCCGCGCTCATGCCGCGCACGGCGCCGCACACGACATGCGGCGCCCCCGCTTGCGGAGGCCGGCGGGTCGTGACTGAAGCGCCGCGCGGACGATTGGGGTCAGCATCGAAGAAAATTCCGTGAAGCATTGCGCGCCCCGCCTCCCCGCAGGCCGCGCGTCACGAAGCCCGTGCGGGCTCCCCGTCTCGGCCGGTATCCGGGCTGGCGGCGGTCCGGCTCGCCTTCCCGCGCGATGACGCGCAGTGGCCCGCGTCCGCATGCAATACCTGCACGTGAAACGCGCCCGAGCCGGCCTGCGTCACCGGACGCGGCCGCTTACCGTTGCGGGGGCAGCGCAGGTTGGCGGGCTTCCGGCGCCCGCGCCCTGCTTCCCGTTTAACCGCGCGTTCCACGCGCGAGCACCGAGGCGGCGCCAGTTTAGGAGCGGGTCGCGCGAGCGTCAAGGAAGCGTCCGGACACGCACGGGACGCGCCGATTCACGGCGAGAAGCAGGGGTGTTACGACTGGAAACGTTACAGATGTCGGATTGCGCGTTATTCCGCGCTAAAATGCTGGGTCTTTAGAGGACGCAGCAAATGCTCAACGAACTCGAAACCCTATCTCAAAATATTGGCCGTCTGATTTCGCTGAACAAGCGCTATCACTCGGAACGGCTCGCGCTCGAGGAGCAGGTCGCGCAATTGCGCGCGGATGCGGACACTGTCCGCGCGGAACTCGCGCAACTGCGCGATGAACGCAATGCACTTGCGGCCGAGCGTGACACGCTGTCGGCAAAGATCGACGACGCCCAGGTGAAACTGAACGCGATTCTCGAAAAGCTGCCGCGCTCGAAAAGCGCGGAGCAAGCCGACAACCAGCTCGACCTGCTGGATGCACAGGCGCGTGCGGATGGCGATGACGCGGCCAGCCACGGAGAACATGCATGAGCACCAAGCAGATCGAAGTCTCGATTCTCGGTCAGGCCTATCGGCTCGCCTGCTCGGCCGAGACCGAAGCGGCGCTGCTCGAAGCAGTCGCGCGCGTCGACGCCGAAATGTCGAAAATTCGCTCGAACAGCTCGGTACGCGGCACCGATCGCATCGCCGTGATGGCGGCGCTGTCGCTCGCGTCCGAATTGCTGCGGCTGCAAACGAGCGTGCGGCACGGTGAAGCATTTCCGGCGGAGGAAATCCGTCGTACAATGCACCAGATGAATGAACAGCTCGGTGCGGTGCTCGCACAGCACGAGACGCAGTAACGTTTCAATCGATGCGTCGATTCCCCTTGATCTCAGAGATCAACAGTGGTCAAATTGGCGCATCGAATCACAGTTCAGTCAGCTTCCCTGCCTGGTTCGCCAAGGTCATATATTCCTTGAACCAATGCCATGTGCACGGTTGCGGAAATTTGTAGCACGGGCGCGCGCGTCACTCTGTCTGATGTACCCGAAGTGCTGCTAACTGCGACCAATTCTGAACCTCAGGTTCAGGATGCCGGCCTAGCGGCCAAGGCGGGGGCCTATCCAACGGCATCGGGCGAAGCCCGGTGCCGTTTTCTTTTGTAGCAGCCTCTTTCTGCGTCGATCACGATCCATGCAATACTGGCTGATGAAGTCCGAACCGGACGAAGCAAGCATCGACGATCTCGCCAACGCACCGCAGCGTTCGCTGCCGTGGACGGGCGTGCGCAATTATCAGGCGCGCAATTTCATGCGCGACACGATGAAGATCGGCGACGGCGTGCTGTTCTATCACTCGAGCTGCCCCGAGCCGGGCATCGCGGGCCTCGCCGAAGTGTCGTCGACGCCCTACCCCGATCCCACGCAATTCGATCCGAAAAGCCCCTATTACGACCCGAAGTCGACTCAGGAAGCGCCGCGCTGGCTGCTCGTCGACGTGCACTACGTGAAAAAATCGCCGCTCGTGCCACTCGCGGCGCTGCGCGAACACGACGAACTCGCCGACATGCGCGTGCTCGCACGCGGCAACCGGCTGTCGATCACGCCCGTCACGCGCGCCGAATGGCGCTTCATCACCGAAAAGCTGATGAAGTAGCCGCGCGCCAAAGGTCAAATCTGGTCGGTACGCACCGCCGCCGCGGAACTCGCGGCACTTTCGCGCAGCCTAAGCAACCGCTGTCGGCCGATCGGGCCGGTTGTCGTTTTTTTCGTCGCGCGGTACGCCCGCGTCGTGCACGCGCGATCCGCGTGCACGCCCTCGCACAAGGAGTCCAACAATGACCAAGAAATCCGCACTCGCGCTGTCGCTCGCCCTTGCCGCCGCCGTTCCCGTCGCGTTGACGCTCGCGTCGTCCACCGCGCACGCGCAAACCGCGAACCCGCACTTTCCGGAGCCGGCGGGCGTGCTGTCGCTGTCGTCGCAGGCCAGCACCGACGTGCCGCAGGACATCATCCACATCACGCTGTTCTACGAGCAGCAGGCCAAGGATCCGGGCAGCCTCACCGCGCAGCTGAACCAGCGCGCCGATGCAGCGCTGTCGCAAGCGAAGGGTGTATCGGGCGTCACTGCGCACACGGGCGCATTCTCCGTCTATCCGAGCACCGATCGCGACGGCAAGATCTCCGCATGGCGCGGCCGCACCGAAGTCGCGCTCGAATCGCGCGATTTCGCGGCAGCGTCGAAGCTTGCAGGCCAGTTGTCGAACCTGATGCAAGTCGCGAACGTCGAGTTCTCGCTGTCGCCGGAAGCGCAGCGCGCGGCCGAGCAGAAGCTGACGACCGAGGCGATCAAGTCGTTCCGCGCCCGCGCGGACGAAGCCGCGAAGGCCTTCGGTTACAGCAGCTACACGATCCGCGACGTGAACGTCGGCGGCGGCCGCAACGTGCAGCCGTACCCGCGCATGATGGCGATGGCCGCAGCACCGATGGACAGCGCCAAGATGAGCGCACCGATCGCGGTCGAAGGCGGCAAGGCCACCGTGTCGGTCACAGTCAACGGCTCGGTGCAGATGAAGTAACGCGCAGCGCGCGGCAGTCCGAAATGAAAAACGCCGGCCCGAGGGCCGGCGTTTTTCATTGACCTGCATGTGGTCGATGCAAGCGTCGATGCACGTGCCGCTCGCCCGTGCATCGGCATCGCATCACGCAGCGGCAGTCGCCGCGCGGCGGCGATATGCCCAGACCATCAGCGCGACGCCCGCGAGGATCATCGGCAGGGACAGCCACTGCCCCATCGACAGGCCGAGCGCGAGCAGGCCGAGGAAGTCGTCGGGCTCGCGTGCGAACTCGACCGTGAAGCGTGCGAGGCCGTAGCCGATCAGGAACAGCGCGGATATTGCACCCATCGGCCGCGACTTGCGCGAGAAGAAGAACAGCGCGAAGAACAGCACGATACCTTCGAGCGCGATTTCATAGAGCTGCGAAGGATGGCGCGGCAGCATCTGGTATTGCATGAACACGTCGGCGAGATGCCACTTCTCGACGAGCTCCGGATGCTTCGGCAACCATGCCGCATCGTCGCGCATCGCGCCCGGGAACAGCATCGCCCACGGTGCCGACGGATCGGTCACGCGGCCCCACAGTTCACCGTTGATGAAGTTGCCGAGCCGCCCGGCCGCGAGCCCCGTCGGCACCATCGGCGCGACGAAATCGGTGACCTGCAGCCAGTGCCGCTTGCGCTGCCACGCGAACAGCATCATCGCGAGCGTCACGCCGAGGAAGCCGCCGTGAAACGACATGCCCCCCTCCCACACCTTGAAGACGTCGAGCGGATGCGAGAAGTAGAAATCGGCCTTGTAGAACAGCACATAGCCGAGCCGGCCGCCGAGCACGGTGCCGAGCACGCCGTAGAACATCATGTCGTCGATGTCCTTCGCGGTCCAGCCCTGCGCCGCGACGTGCGGCAGCTTCAGGCGGATCCGGCCGACGACGATCGCCGCGATGAAGCCGACGAGATACATGAGCCCGTACCAGCGCACGGCCAGCGGCCCGAGATGGATCGCAACGGGGTCGAAATTCGGGTGAATGATCATGGGTTAGCGAAGAAGTTTTCGAATGCGGTACGGCCGTCGCAAACGCGCAGCACCGCGCTTTGGACGGCACCGGCGCGTCATCGTTCACATCACGTCACGTGGCGAGGCCCTGCGCGCGCACGACGTCGATGAAGCCGGCCAGCACGGGGCTCACGTCGCCGGTGCGCCACACGAGGCCCGTCTCGACGACCGGCGCGTGACCGGCAAGCGGCCGGTAGACCACGCCGGTGCGCCGCAGGTTACGCAGCGATTGCGGCACCAGTGCGACGCCCATGCCGGCCGACACCAGGCTGACGATCGTCTGCATCTGGATCGCCTCCTGGCCGATGCGCGGGGTTTCCCCCGCCGCGCCGTAGCAGCCCGTAATGATGTCATAAAAGCCGGGTGCCAAACGACGCGGAAAGATCACGAGCGGCATCGCGGCGACTTCCGCGAGATGGACGGGCTCGTCTTCCGGCGCGTCGCTCGCCGCGGCCGGCATCGCCACCACCAGCGGCTCGCGCACGACGGGCAGGTACGACAGCCCGGCCGCGTGGCGTGGCGGCACGGGCGGAATGACGAGCCCCGCGTCGATGCGGCCGGCGACGAGTTCGTCGATCTGCACGTCGCTCGTCGCCTCCGCGAGTTGCAGGCGCACCTGCGGAAAGCGCGCGCCGAACGCACGCAGCAGCGCAGGCAGCAGCCCGTAATCGGCGGTCGATACGAACGCAAGCGACAACGAGCCGGCCTCGCCGCGCGCGAGCCGTCGCGCCAGCGGCGGCAACGCATCGGCCGATGCCAGCAGCCGGCGCACGTCGGGCAACAGCGCCGCCCCGACCGCCGTCAGCGCCACCGAACGCTTGGTGCGCGCGAACAGCGCGACGCCGAGCGCATCCTCGAGCGCACGGATCGCCTGCGACAGCGGCGGCTGCGTCATCGACAGGCGTTCGGCCGCGCGGCCGAAATGACGCTCGTCGGCGACGGTCACGAAATAGCGCCACTGGCGCAAGTCGGGAGTCGGATCGGCCATGCCTCTCTCATTCGTTAAACGACTTAATAAGCGACAAATAATATATTGGACATCCCAATCCGGAAACTCCATTCTTGATTGATCCGAACCGGCACGCCGTTCACCGGCGTTGCCCAGACAACGATGGAGTCCCCCATGGCTTACAACCGTCGCTCGAAGCACATCACGCAAGGCGTGGCCCGATCGCCGAACCGCTCGATGTATTACGCACTCGGCTACCGGAAGGAAGATTTCGACAAGCCGATGATCGGTATCGCGAACGGCCATTCGACGATCACGCCGTGCAATTCCGGCCTGCAGCGGCTGTCGGACGCGGCCGTCGCGGCCGTGAAGGCGGCCGACGCGAACCCGCAGATCTTCGGCACGCCGACGATTTCGGACGGCATGTCGATGGGTACCGAAGGCATGAAGTACTCGCTCGTGTCGCGCGAAGTGATCGCCGACTGCATCGAGACCTGCGTGCAGGGGCAATGGATGGACGGCGTGGTCGTCGTCGGCGGCTGCGACAAGAACATGCCGGGCGGGATGATCGCGCTCGCGCGCCTGAACGTGCCGGGCATCTACGTGTACGGCGGCACGATCCGCCCCGGCAACTGGAAAGGTCGGGACCTGACGATCGTGTCGTCATTCGAGGCCGTCGGCGAATTCACCGCGGGCCGGATGTCGCAGGAGGATTTCGAAGGCGTCGAGCAGAACGCGTGCCCGACGTCGGGGTCGTGCGGCGGGATGTACACCGCGAACACGATGAGTTCGTCGTTCGAGGCGCTCGGGATGTCGCTGCTGTACTCGTCGACGATGGCGAATCCCGACCAGGAGAAAGTCGATTCGGCCGCCGAATCGGCGCGCGTGCTGGTCGAGGCGGTGAAGCGCGATCTTAAGCCGCGCGACATCATCACCAAGGCATCGATCGAAAACGCGGTGTCGGTGATCATGGCGACGGGCGGCTCGACCAACGCGGTGCTGCACTATCTGGCGATCGCGCACGCGGCCGAGGTCGACTGGACGATCGACGACTTCGAGCGCATCCGCAAACGCGTACCCGTGATCTGCGACCTGAAGCCGTCGGGGAAGTACGTCGCGACCGACCTGCATCGCGCCGGCGGGATTCCGCAGGTGATGAAGATCCTGCTCGACGCGGGGCTGCTGCACGGCGACTGCATGACGATCACCGGCCGCACGCTCGCCGACGAACTGAAGGACGTGCCGAGCGTGCCGCGCGCGGACCAGGACGTGATCTTCCCGATCGACCGTGCGCTGTACAAGGAAGGCCACCTTGCGATCCTGAAAGGCAATCTCGCGGAAGACGGCGCGGTCGCGAAGATCACCGGCCTGAAGAACCCGGTGATCACGGGCCCGGCACGCGTGTTCGACGACGAGCAGAGCGCGATGGATGCGATTCTCGGCGACCGGATCCGCGCAGGCGACATCCTCGTGCTGCGCTACCTCGGCCCGAAGGGCGGCCCCGGCATGCCGGAAATGCTCGCGCCGACCTCGGCGATCATCGGCAAGGGGCTCGGCGAATCGGTCGGCTTCATCACGGACGGCCGCTTCTCGGGCGGGACCTGGGGGATGGTGGTCGGCCACGTCGCGCCCGAAGCGTTCGTCGGCGGCACGATCGCGCTCGTGCAGGAAGGCGACTCGATCACGATCGACGCGCACCGGTTGCTGCTGCAGCTGAACGTCGACGACGCGGAACTCGCGCGCCGCCGCGCCGCATGGCAACAGCCGGCGCCGCGCTACACGCGCGGCGTGCTCGCGAAATTCGCTGCGCTGGCGCGCCCGGCGAACCAGGGCGCCGTCACGGGTTGACGCGGGCGCACCAAAACATGCGACCCCGATAAACATCGGCCGCCGGGGGAACGCGCAAAACGCGCTTTCCCTTTGCTTTTATAATGCGCGGACCATGTAGCCGGCCGTCCCCGCCGGCGGAGAACCGCATGAAACATTCGATATTGCGCGTCCTGCTCACCCTGCTGCTGATCGGCAGTGCGGCGGCGGCACGCGCCGACCAGGCCGACGGGCTTGCGCTTGCCCAGCGCAAGAACTGCATGGCCTGCCACGCGATCGGCAAGCCGCTGATGGGCCCGTCGTTCCGCGACATCGCCAGCAAGTATGCGGCGCGCGGCGACGCCGTCGACTACCTTGCCCAATCGATCGTGAAAGGCAGCGTCGGCGTATGGGGCAGCGTGCCGATGCCCGCCAATACGCAACTGACGAACACCGAAGCCCACACGCTCGCGCAATGGGTGCTGTCGGTACACTGAACCGGACGCCCCGGGCGGGAATAGCCGCTGCGCCGGGTTCCGCCGACAGGCGGGCCTGTCCCGGCTGACCGGCGTCTCGCCGGCAGCGTTACCGGCTCTTACTGGAACCGCACCCCGTTTTTGGCCGGAATGGCCGCGCGCTCAACCGGCATGACCGGTACGACGGCGTGCGATCTCTTCGTCGACCGCGTCACGAACCCAGTCCATCACCTCGCTTTCCAGCGCCAACGCCACTTCGCGCGTGATCTGGCCGACCAGCCAGGCCGAATGCTCATGCAGCGCGTTGCGACAGCGGGCTTCGATGGCATCGCGCCCTTCCCCGGTCAGATAGTTCGTCAGGCGATTGCGCAGGCGCTCGGCGATGTGCTGCGCATCTTCCGCCGTCAGCCCGGCGGCTGCCTGCGCGTCGGGCTGCGGCGCGGCGGCCGGTATGACGGCCTCCGGCAGGTGCGCTTCACGCGCGTGCCCGATCGCGTCGTGCGCCACCGCGGCGAACGCGTGTTGCGGCGCATCGTCGGCCAGCGACGAGCGCAGCGGCGCACTCATTGCCGCCGAGTCTTCGGCGACCACCTGCTCCGCGGCGCCAGGTTCGGCCGGCGCATCGGTCTCGCCCATCGCCGCCGCAGCAGCCGTCGCCACGTCGCCCGGCAGTTCGACCGCCGGCACGTGCGGCGTCGGCACGGGTTCGACCACGACGGAATCGGGGTCAAGTGCACTTTGCGTGGAATCGGCCGGCGCCGCACCCGCGGTGTGCGGTGCGACCACGTCGGTGAGCACCGGCATCGCCGCACCCGCATGCGGCTGAGATGGATCGGGCGCGGGCGAGCGCGCCGGCACCGGCTTGCCCGGCACCAGCACGTCGGTCAGCGTCGGGATCGAGGATGAATCGGCTTCTGTCACGGGAACACTCCGTCGACGGTTGCGGCTAGCTGCCCTGCTTGTAGTTGTTCAGCGCGTAGCCGCGATCGCGGTAGAACCGGTAGCGGTCGCGGCCCGCGGCCAGCTCGTCCGGCGCATTGCCGACCACTTCGAGCAGGCGCTCGAAGCGGGCGAACTGCGCGGGCACGGCTGCGCCGAGGTTCAGCAGCACGTGATGATGCGGTGCGCGGTCGAGATCCGCGGCCAGCACGATTGGCGTGCCGGCTGCGTGCTCGCTGTCGACACCGCAATGCGGGATGAAATCGAGCGGCGAAAACGTCCAGAGCCGCTCGTCGAGCGCGCGCAGGCGCGCGGGCTCGGCGAGCACGACGACCGGCTGCCCGGCCAGGTAGGCCTTGCGCAGCAGCCGGCACGCGTACGCGAGCGAATCGCCGACGTTCGAGTGGAAATCGATCCGCGTCATTGCCCGCGTACCCGCAGCGTCGTCAACACCGCCATCACTGGCCGGCGCGGTCGATCAGGAACTGCGCGAGCAGCGGCACCGGACGGCCCGTCGCGCCCTTCGCCGCACCACCCTTCCAGGCGGTACCCGCGATGTCGAGGTGGGCCCACGGATAGCTGTCGGTGAAGCGCGACAGGAAGCACGCGGCCGTCACGGCGCCGGCCGGGCGCCCGCCGATGTTCGCGAGATCCGCGAAGTTCGACTTCAGCTGATCCTGGTACTCGTCGTCGAGCGGCATGCGCCACGCCGGATCGTTCGCCTCGCGCGATGCGTCGAGCAGTTCGCCCGCGAGCGCGTCGTCGGTCGAGAACAGGCCGCTGTTGTGGCCGCCCAGCGCGATCACGCATGCGCCCGTCAGCGTGGCAACGTCGATCACGGCAGCCGGCTTGAAGCGCTCGGCGTACGTGAGCGCGTCGCACAGGATCAGACGGCCTTCGGCGTCGGTGTTCAGCACCTCGATCGTCAGGCCCTTCATGCTGGTGACGATGTCGCCCGGCTTCGTCGCGTTGCCGCCCGGCATGTTCTCGCAGGTCGGCACGATCGCGACGACGTTGATCTTCAGGCCCATCTCGGCGACCGCGCGCATCGTGCCGAGCACGGAGCCCGCACCGCACATGTCGTACTTCATCTCGTCCATGCCCTCGCCCGGCTTCAGCGAGATGCCGCCCGTGTCGAACGTGATGCCCTTGCCGACCAGCACGACCGGCGCGGCCTTCGCGGCGGCGCCCTGGTAGTGCAGCACGATGAACTGCGGCGGCTCGACCGACGCGCGCGCGACCGACAGGAACGAGCCCATCTTCAGCGCCTGGATCTGCTTGAGCCCGAGCACTTCCGCCTTCAGGCCCCAATCCTTCGCGATCTTCTTCGCGGTGTTGCCGAGATAGGTCGGCGTGCAGACGTTGCCCGGCAGGTTGCCGAGGTCGCGGGTGAGATCCATCCCGTTCGCGAGCGCGACGGCCTGCTTGACCGCGACCTTCGCAGCCTTTTCGTCGGACGGATCGACGCTGAACACGACGCGCTTGAGCGTGTGCGACGCCGGTTCCGGCTTGCTCTTCATCTGCGTGAAGCGGTAGGTCTCGTTGCGCAGCGCGAGAATCGCCGCGCGCACGCCCCAGTCGGAGCTGCGTTCGTCGACCGGCAGTTGCGCGAGCGTGAACGTGACCTGGACGACCTTGGTCGCCAGCAGCGCGCGCCATGCGGCCGTCACGGCATCGTTATAGGCTTTCTGATTGAAAGCATCCTGCTTGCCGAGGCCGACGAGCAGCACGCGCGACGCGCCGATGCCCGACACTTCGTGCAGGAACAGCGTCTTGCCGCGCTTGCCGTCCATGTCGCCGGCCTTCACCACGCGCGAAATCAGCCCCTTGGTGGCCGTGTCGATGTCGAGCGCCGCGCCCGAAAGGGTCTGCGCCTCGAAGATGCCGAGCACGATGCAGTCGGACTTCCCGGTCAGGAACCCCTTGGCCTCGCCTTTGCTCCAATCACAGCCTTTTATGCTAAAGTCCATCGCGCTTGTCCTCGGATAAAATCTGGGCTAAGGATGAAAGCCGCAATTATCCGCTATTTTTCCCGTGGCGGCGCGAGCGCCGCACCACGCGTGCGCAGCCTCCCGCCCTCTTCTCATCAAGAATGATCTTCGAACGCTCCCTCCAGCGCGAGCTTGCGTATACGGCTGGCGCCGTGTTCATGGTGCTGCTCACGATCATGCTCACGACGATGATGATCCGCATCGTCGGCTACGCCGCGTCCGGTGAAATCGATCCGCGGGACGTCCTCGTGCTGATCGGCCTCACCGTGATCGGCTACCTCGCCGTGATGCTCGTCGTCACGCTGTTCGTGTCGATCCTGTTCGTGCTGACCCGGTGGTACCGGGACTCCGAAATGGTCGTGTGGCTCGCGTCGGGCGTGAGCCTCACGCGCCTCATCAAGCCGATCGGCGTGTTCGCCACGCCGATCGTGCTGCTGATCGCGTTCTTCGCGTTCGTCGGCTGGCCGTGGTCGAACCAGCAGAGCAAGATGATCAAGGCGCGCTTCCAGCAGCGCGACGAGATCTCGCTGCTCGCGCCGGGCCAGTTCCGCGAGTCGGCCGCGAACCACCGCGTGTTCTTCATCGAGAAGATGACGCCCGACCAGAGCAAGGTGCAGAACGTGTTCGTGACCTCGACCGAGAACGGCAAGGTCAACGTGGTCGTGTCGCAGACGGGGCACACGGAAACGCGCGACGGCAGCCGCTTCGTCGTCCTGGAAGACGGCCGCCGCTACGACGGAACGCCCGGCCAGCCGAACTTCAAGATCATGGAGTTCGAGCGCTACGGCGTGAAGATCACGAGCACCCCGGTCACCAACGTGCCGAGCACCAACAGCACGCCGACGCCGGACCTGCTGCGCAACCCGACGAACGACAACCTCGCGGAATTCGCGTGGCGCGCGGGGCTGCCGCTGATCGCGATCAACCTGATGGTGCTCGGCATTCCGCTGTCGTACCAGAACCCGCGCCGCAGCCGCACGATCAACCTCGTGATGGCGGTGCTGATCTACCTCACGTACTCGAACCTGCTGAACGTCGTGCAGGCGCAGATCGAGCAGGGCAAGATGTCGTTCGGCGTCGGCCTGGTCGGCCTGCATCTGGTCGTCGCGGTGATCGTCGCGTTCATCTTCTGGTTGCGCGTGCGCAATCGTCCGCTGTTTACACGCGCGCTGTTCGGCCGCTCGGGAGCATGATCGATGCGGCTCTATGAAAAGTACTTCGCGCGACAGATCTACGTCACGTTCGTCTTCATCCTGTTCGCGTTCTCGGGCCTGTTCTTCTTCTTCGACCTGATCAGCGAACTGAATTCGGTCGGGCACGGCAACTACAAGTTCGGCTACGCGGTGCTGCGCGTCGCGCTGCAGACGCCCTCGCGCTTCTACGAGATCATCCCGGTCGCCGCGCTGATCAGCGCGATCTACGTGTTCGCGCAGATGGCCGCGAACTCGGAATTCACGATCTTCCGCGTGTCGGGCCTCGCGACCAACCAGGCGTTGCGCTCGCTGCTGAAGATCGGCATCCCGCTCGTGATCGTCACCTACCTGATCGGCGAATTCGTCGGCCCGTACGCCGACCAGTTGTCCGAACGCGTGCGGCTGCAGGCGCTCGGCGCGTCGGTGTCGTCGAACTTCCAGTCGGGCGTGTGGGTGAAGGACACGCTCGCGGCCCGCGAGAACGGCGAGCAGGTCACGCGCTTCGTCAACGTCGGCAGCCTGTCGCCCGATTCGACGATCAGCAACGTGCGCATCTACGAATTCGATTCGAAATTCCAGCTGCGGAACGTGCGGATCGCGCAAACGGGCCGCTACGAGCCGCCCGGCCACTGGCTGCTGAAGGGCGTCACGGAAACGGAACTCACGCCGATCAAGCCGATCAGCGGCCAGCCGACCGACGCGCTGAACCCCGTGTACCGGTCGCAGCAGGTGTCGCTGCCCGAATACCGGCTGCGTTCGGACCTGACGCCGCAGATCCTGTCGGTGCTGCTGGTGTCGCCGGAACGCATGTCGCTCATCAACCTGTTCCGCTACATCCAGCACTTGCGCGAGAACCAGCAGGACACGCAGCGCTACGACATCGCGCTGTGGCGCAAGCTGCTGTATCCGTTCGCGGTGTTCGTGATGCTCGTGCTGTCGTTGCCGTTCGCGTACCTGCACACGCGCGCGGGCGTGGTCGGCGTGAAGGTGTTCGGTGGCATCATGCTCGGCATGAGCTTCCAGCTCCTCAATACGCTGTTCTCGCACATCGGCACGCTGAACACCTGGCCCGCGCCGCTGACGGCCGCCACGCCGGGCCTCATCTATCTCGCGCTCGGCCTGTTTGCGCTCAAGTGGGTCGACCGGCACTGAGTGCCGCGTCGCGACGGAGGCTTCGACATGAGTTCGCACGGCATCGTCCTGTTCGGCCACGGCGCCCGCGACCCACGCTGGGCCGAGCCGTTCGAACGGCTCGCCGCGCGGCTGCGCGGCGCCTCCTCCCCCGCTGCGCACGTGTCGCTCGCGTTCCTCGAACTGATGACGCCGTCGCTCGGTGACGCGGTCGCCGCGCAGGTCGCGGCCGGCTGCACGCACATCACCGTGGTGCCCGTGTTCTTCGGCCAGGGCGGCCATGTCCGCCGCGACCTGCCGCAGCTCGTCGACGCCTGCCGCGCCGCGCACCCCGGCGTCGAGATCCGCTGCGCGACGGCCGTCGGCGAAGACGACGGTGTGCTCGACGCGATCGCGCGCTACTGCATCGACCAGGTCGGCGACGACGCCTGAACGAAGCATCGGCGGCCTCAAATGAAAAAGCGCTGGCAGAAGCCAGCGCTTTTTTTCGGACTGCGTCAGTCACCGGAACGGCGGCGTGCAATGCATCGCCACGCGCCGTTCCCGCTCAGGCGGCATCGCGCAACGCGCTTCCCTCTTTTGCCTGCGCGGCGCGCTCCGCGAACGCATCGCCGATCATCAGCAGGCTCGGTTCGGCCGGATCGAGCCACGCCTGCGCGTCGCCCGCCGCCATCTGCGCGAGCGTCAGCGTCAGCGTGCGCTCGCGCGCGGTGCTGCACGCCTCCACGATCGCCACCGGCGTCGCCGGCGCACGGCCGGCGTCGATCAGCTCCTGCGCGATGCCGGGCGCGCTGTCGCGGCCCATGTAGTAGACGATCGAATCGGCGCGTGCGGCTTCGCGAATCTCGTCGCTGCCCGGTGCGCGGCTGTGCGTCGCGAACGCCACGCTGCGCGACACGCCGCGCAACGTCAGCGAACGCTTCAGCGTCGCCGCGCCGGCCAGCGCCGCGGTGATGCCCGGCACGACCTCGTAGTCGATACCCGCTGCTTCCAGCGCGCGCATTTCCTCTTCCGCGCGACCGAACAGCATCGGGTCGCCGCCCTTCAGCCGCACGACGCATGCGTGCTCGCGTGCCGCATCGACGATCTGCTTGTTGATGAAGTGCTGCGCGGTCGAGCGCTGCCCGCAGCGCTTGCCGACCGCAATGCGGCGCGCGTTCGGCGCGTAGTCGAGCATCGCGGGCTCGACGAGCGCGTCGTGCAGCACGACGTCCGCCTGCGCGAGCAGCCGCGCGCCACGCACCGTGATGAGGTCGGCTGCGCCCGGCCCTGCTCCGATCAGATACACCTTGCCCATATTTGTCGCTTCGCTTGGTCCCTGCGGACGACGGCGTCCGGCCCGCGCCGCCATAAGGCGGCGCGGCTCGCCGGTTATGCCGAGAATGCCCGGATCATGCCTGCGGCGACCGTGTGGTGCGTCGCCTCGTCGATCAGCACGAACGCACCGGTACCCGGATGCGCGTCGTACGTGTCGCAAACGATCGGCTTCTGCAGCGTCAGCGCGACGCGGCCGATGTCGTTCATCTTCAGCTCGTGACGGTCGGTCGCGTGCGACAGCGTGTGCACGTCGAGCACCTGCTTGACGCCGCCGATCTTCGCGAACACCGTGCTGGTGGTCTGCTTCAGCAGGTACTTGCGCTGCGGCGACAGCGGCGTCTCGTCGAACCAGCACAGATCGGCTTCGAGCTTCTTTGCCGGCTCGATCGGCTCGCCGGACGTGACGAACATGTCGCCGCGCGACACGTCGACGTCTTCCGCGAGGCGGATCGTCACGGTCTGGCCCGCGAACGCGTGCGGGACGGACGCGGTGCCGCCCGGCACCGGCGCGACGATCTCGGCGATCGTGGCCGTGCGGTTCGACGGCAGCACGACGATCTCGTCGCCGACCTTCACTTCGCCCGACTCGATACGGCCCATGTAACCGCGGAAATCGTCGGCCGAACTGCCGTCCTGGCGCGCGACCCACTGCACCGGGAAGCGCAGCGCGTCATGCGCCTGCGTCTCGACCGGCAGCGATTCGAGCACGTCGAGCAGCGGCTCGCCCGCGTACCACGGCATACGCTCGCTCGCGCCGACGATGTTGTCGCCCTTCAGCGCCGACACCGGCACGAAGCGCACGTCACTCAGGCCGAGTTGCTTCGCCAGCGTGACGTAGGCGTCGCGGATCTCGTTGAAGCGCGCTTCGCTGTAGTCGACGAGGTCCATCTTGTTGATCGCGACGATCACGTGCTGCAGCGCGAGCAGCTTGACGATCGCGCTGTGGCGCTTGGTCTGCGGCAGCAGGTCAGCCACACCGTTCTCGATCGTCACGCGTGTCGCGTCGATCAGGATGATCGCCGCGTGCGCGGTCGACGCGCCCGTCACCATGTTGCGCGTGTACTGCTCGTGGCCCGGCGTGTCGGCGATGATGAACTTGCGCTTCGCGGTCGCGAAGTAGCGATACGCGACGTCGATCGTGATGCCCTGCTCGCGCTCGGCTTCGAGACCGTCGGTCAGCAGCGCGAGGTCGAGCTCGTCGCCGACCGTGCGCTTGTTCTTCGCACGCGACAGCGCGGACAGCTGGTCGGACAGCACGGCCTTGCTGTCGTACAGCAGGCGGCCGATCAGCGTGCTCTTGCCGTCGTCGACGCTGCCTGCGGTAATGAAGCGCAGCACGCCGAGGTCTTCGGTGTTCTCGATGATGCTCATGATGTGAATGTCCTCGTGTGCTTCAGAAATAACCTTGCTTCTTGCGCTGTTCCATCGCGGCTTCGGATGCCTGGTCGTCCATCCGGGTCGCGCCGCGCTCGGTGATCTCGGTCACCGCCGTCTCGGCGATGATCTTCTCGACGTCGTCCGCGTCGCTCTCGACCGGGCACGTGCAGGAAATGTCGCCGACCGTGCGGAAACGCACCTGCGCAAGCTCGCTCGTCTCGCCGTCACGCATCGGCGTGAGCGGCGTGACGGGCACGAGCAGCCCGTTGCGGCGCACGATCTCGCGCTGGTGTGCGTAATAGATCGACGGCAGTTCGAGGTTCTCGCGTGCGATGTACTGCCACACGTCGAGCTCGGTCCAGTTCGAGATCGGGAACACGCGCAGGTGCTCGCCCTTGTGCAGGCGGGCGTTGTACAGGCTCCACAGTTCCGGGCGCTGCGCCTTCGGATCCCACTGGCCGAATTCGTCGCGGAACGAGAAGATGCGTTCCTTCGCCCGCGCCTTCTCTTCGTCGCGGCGCGCGCCGCCGATCAGCGCCGTGTAGCCGTGCTGCTCGATCGTCTCGAGCAGCGTGACGGCCTGCGCGGCATTGCGCGAATCGGTTTCGCGGCGCAGCACGACCGTGCCGCGCTTGATCGAATCCTCGACGTGCCCGACGACCAGCTCGGCGCCCAGCTCCTGCGCGCGGCGATCGCGGAAGTCGATCACTTCCTCGTAGTTGTGGCCCGTGTCGATGTGCACGAGCGGGAACGGCAGCGTCGTCTTGCGATTCGCGCCGAGGCCGAATGCTTTCAGCGCCAGATGCAGCACGACGACCGAATCCTTGCCGCCCGAGAACAACAGCGCCGGCTTGCTGCATTCGGCGACCAGTTCGCGCAGGATGTGGATCGACTCGGCTTCGAGCCAGTCGAGGTGGCCCATGCGGTTGTCGGCACCGGTGGGCGGGGCAAAGGCGGATTGCTCGAGCGTCGTGCTCATGATTTCAGTCCTTCTCTTCTGGGTTCGTGCCGCCCGCTGTCGCTGGCGGCGCAATATTCAGTTTCTTGTCAGGCTTTCAGTGCGTGGCGCCGGTAACGGCTTCCGCGGGAATCGGCGTGATCGTCGTGATGTGCAGCCCGCATTCCTTCGTATCGCGCGACTCCCACCACCAGCGGCCCGCGCGGCTGTCTTCGCCGGGACGGATCGCCCGCGTACACGGCTCGCAGCCGATGCTCGGGTAGCCGCGCGCATGCAGCGGATTCACCGGCACGTCAAACGCCTTGAGGTACGCCCACACGTCGCTTTCCGTCCAGTCGGCGAGCGGGTTGTACTTCGCGATCCCGCGTGCATCGTCCTGTTCTTCCTCGTGCAGCTCCGCACGCGTGACCGACTGCTCGCGGCGCTGGCCCGTGACCCACGCACCGACGTCCGACAGCGCGCGATTCAGCGGCTCGACCTTGCGGATGTGGCAGCACGACTTGCGCAGCTCGACGCTCTCGTAGAACGCGTTCAGGCCGTGCTCGGCAACGTACTGGTCGACCGCGTCCTGCTGCGGATGGAACTGCTCGATCTCGTAGCCGTAGCGCTCGCGCACGCGGTCGATCATGCCGAGCGTCTCGGCATGCAGACGGCCCGTATTCAGCGAGAAGATGCCGATCGACACGCCTTTCGACAGGATTGCATGCGTGAGCAGCATGTCTTCCGCCGCGAGGCTGCTCGCGAACTTCACCTTCTCGTGACGGGCACCGATCCGCGCGAGCAGCGCGTCGAGGCGCTCGACCTTCGCGGCGAGTTCCGGCGTCAGCGCGGTAGCGGCGCTCATGCGCTCACCTTCGCGTCGGGCGTCGCCGCTACGTCAGCCGCCGCGGCGCGACGGCGGAACAGCGGTTCGGGCTGGTCGAACGCACCCTGGTAACGCTGCGTGAATTCCGTGAACGCATTCAGCGCGTCGTGGATGTCCTTGTCGGCGCGCACCGCGTATGCGTCGAAGCCGCAACGCGACATGTACAGCAGCTGGTCGCGCAGCACGTCGCCGATCGCGCGCAGCTCGCCCGTCCAGCCGTGGCGCTCGCGCAGCAGGCGCGCGATGCTGTAGCCGCGGCCGTCCGCGAAGCGCGGGAAATCGACCGCGACCAGCGAGATCGCGCCGAAATCGGCCACGAGATCGGCCGGCTCGCTGTCCGGTGCGAGCCACACGCCGAGCTCGTCCTTCGTCTTCGCGGCGACGAGCGCCGCGCGCTCGGCCTGCCACAACGCGAACGGCACCAGCACCTTGCCGGCCGGCAATGCGTCGACCGCGGGCAGTGCACCGTCTTCCGCCGCGCGCACGACCTGCCATGCATCGTCGATCACTGCGCGGTTCTTGATAATCGAAGCCATCTGCTAGTTCCTTCTACCCGGTTGGTTACGCGTTCACTGCCTGGCGCGCCGCATACACGCGCTCCTTGAACGGCGCGATGCCGATACGGTCGTACGTGTCGACGAAGCGCTCGCCGTCGATGCGCGATTCGACGAACGTGTCGATCAGCTTCGCGATCACGTCGGGCACTTCTTCCGCCGAGAACGACGGCCCGATCACGCGGCCAAGGCGCGCGCCGTTCTGGCCCGTGCCCTGCTCGCCGCCGAGCGACACCTGGTACCACTCGGCACCGTCCTTGTCGACGCCGAGGATGCCGATGTTGCCGACGTGGTGGTGACCGCACGAGTTCATGCAACCGGAAATGTTCAGCGACAAGTCGCCGAGGTCGTACACATAGTCGAGATCGTCGAAGCGCTGCTGGATCCCCAGCGCGATCGGGATCGACTTCGCGTTCGCGAGCGAGCAGAAGTCGCCGCCCGGGCACGCGATGATGTCGGTCAGGAGGCCGATGTTCGGCGTCGCGAAACCGGCAGCCTTCGCCTTTTCCCACACCGCGAACAGGTCGCGCTTCTTCACGTTCGCGAGGATCAGGTTCTGCTCGTGCGACACGCGCAGCTCGCCGAACGAGTACGCGTCGGCCCAGTCGGCCACCTGTTCCATCTGCTTGTCGGTCGCGTCGCCCGGCGCCGCGCGATGATCCTTCAGCGACAGCGTGACGGCCGCGTAGCCGGCCACCTTGTGCGGCGCGACGTTACGCTCGACCCAGCGCGCGAACGCCTTGTTCTCGAGCAGATGCTGTTCGAACGATGCGTCGGTGTCGGCCAGCTTCTCGTAGGCCGGCGGCTGGAAGTACTGCGACACGCGATCGACTTCCGCCTGCGTGAGCGTCGACGGGCCGTCCTTCAGGTGCTGCCACTCTTCCTCGACCTGCTGCGCGAACTTCGCGGGCGACAGCGCCTTCACGAGGATCTTGATGCGCGCCTTGTACAGGTTGTCGCGGCGGCCGTAGCGGTTGTACACGCGCAGCACGGCTTCGCAGTAGGTCAGCAGATGCTGCCACGGCAGGTCTTCCTTGATCACCGCGCCGATGATCGGCGTGCGGCCGAGGCCGCCGCCCGCGAGGATGCTCGCGACCACTTCGCCCTGCGCATTCTTCTTCAGGTACACGCCGAGGTCGTGGATCTGCACGGCCGCGCGGTCGTCCTTCGAGCCCGACACCGCGATCTTGAACTTGCGCGGCAGCCACAGGAATTCGGGATGGAACGTCGACCACTGGCGCAGGATTTCCGACCACGGACGCGGATCGATCTCCTCGTCCTGCGCGACGCCGGCGAACTGGTCGGCCGTGATGTTGCGGATGCAGTTGCCCGACGTCTGGATCGCGTGCATCTGCACCGACGCGAGCTTCGCGAGGATTTCGGGCGTGTCTTCCAGCTCGACCCAGTTGAACTGGATGTTCGAGCGGGTCGAGAAGTGACCGTAGCCGCGGTCGTGTTCGCGGGCGATGCGCGCCAGCATCCGGAGCTGGTCGCTGCGCAGGTTGCCGTAAGGAATCGCGATGCGGTGCATGTACGCGTGGCGCTGCATGTACAGGCCGTTCTGCAGGCGCAGCGGACGGAATTCGTCTTCGCTCAACTCGCCCGACAGCCGGCGGCGCACCTGATCGCGGTACTGCGCGACACGCTCGTCGACGATCGTCTGGTCGTATTGGTCGTACTGATACATTCGGGGACCCCAGGGTTTTCGTGGTGACCGCGCGACGTCCTAGCCACGTCGCGCCCGAATCTCCGTTCCGCCGTCACCGCCGCCATCCGCTGCCGGGTGGATTGCTAATGACGAAAACAGATATCCATATTTGAAAAACTCCGGTGAATCGTAATAAACTCGCCTTATATTTCAAACGACTAAAAAATTCTGTTGATATGCGGAAGGGTTATAAATGAACCTGCACCAATTTCGCTTCGTGCGCGAGGCCGTCCGGCAGAATTTCAACCTCACCGAGGCCGCGAAGGCGCTCTACACGTCGCAACCGGGGGTATCGAAGGCGATCATCGAGCTCGAGGACGAGCTGGGCGTGGAGATCTTCACGCGGCACGGCAAGCGCGTGCGCTCGCTCACCGAGCCGGGCAGGATCATCCTCGCGTCGGTCGAGCGGATTCTCCAGGAGGTTGAAAGCCTTAAAAGGGTCGGGAAGGATTATGCAGCCCAGGATCAGGGCAACCTGACCATCGCCGCGACCCACACGCAGGCCCGCTACTCGCTGCCGGCCGCGATCGCCGAATTCAAGAAGCGCTTCCCGAAGGTGCACCTGTCGATCCTGCAGGGCAGCCCGACGCAGGTGGCCGAGATGGTGATCCACGACCAGGCCGATCTCGCGATCGCGACCGAGGCGATTTCCGACTACAAGGAGCTCGTGTCGCTGCCCTGCTTCCAGTGGCACCACGCGGCCGTCGTGCCGGCCGACCATCCGCTGCTCGAACGCAAGCCGGTCACGCTCGACGATCTCGCGCAATACCCGCTGATCACGTACGACGACGCGTTCGCGGGCCGCAAGAAGATCAACCATGCGTTCGCGCTGCGCGGGCTGTCGCCGGACATCGTGCTCGAGGCGATCGACGCCGACGTGATCAAGACCTACGTCGAACTCGGCCTCGGCGTCGGCATCATGGCCGACATCGCGTTCAACCCGGAGCGCGACCGCAACCTGCGGCTGATCCCGGTCGGCCACCTGTTCGGCAGCAACGTGACGCGCGTCGCGCTCAAGCAGGGCGCCTACCTGCGCAGCTATGTGTATACGTTGGTCGAACTGCTCTCGCCGACGCTGAACCGCAAGCTGATCGAACAGGCGCTCAAGGGCGAATCCGAATCGTACGAACTCTGAGCGGCGTGTATAAACACGGGGGCGCACATCGCGCCCCTTTTTGCTGTCCGACGGAGCATTCCGCATGACGCGTCCCGCCCTGCCACCCCTTCCCGCTCTGCTGCGCCGCGCCGCCGGTGTCGCCCTCGCGCTCGCCTGCGTGGCCGCGCAGGCCGACCTGAAGATCGGCGTCGACCTGTCGTCGACCGGCCCGGCCGCCGCGATCGGCATCACGAGCAAGAACGCGATCCTGATGTGGCCGAAGACGATCGCCGGGCAGCCCGTGCAGGTAACGGTGCTCGACGATGCGTCCGATCCCGGCACCGCGGTGCGCAACATCCGCAAGCTGGTGGACGAGGATCACGTCGACGTCGTGGTCGGCCCGAACATCACCCCGGCCGCGCTCGCGGCGCTCGATGCGGTGGCCACCGGGCAGACGCCGATGATCACGCTGGTCGGTTCCGGCGCGATCGTCGAGCCGCAGGAAGGCGCGCGAACCTGGGCGTTCAAGATGGCGCAGAGCGACAGCGCGATGGCCGACGTGATGACGCGCTATATGGCGAACCACGGCGTGAAGACGGTCGGCTTCATCGGCTTCGCGGACAGCTACGGCGACAGCTGGCTGAACGAGTTCACGCGTTTCGCGGACCTGCGCAAGATCCGCGTCATCGCGACCGAGCGCTTCAACCGCACCGACGCGAGCGTCACGGGCCAGGCGCTGAAGCTGATCGCGGCAAAGCCCGACGCGATCCTGATCGCGGGCTCGGGCACGCCTGCCGTGCTGCCGCAGCGCACGCTGATCGAACGCGGCTACAAGGGCCCGATCTATCAGACACACGGGATCGCGACGCCGGAATTCATCAAGCTTGGCGGCAAGGACGTCGACGGGACGCTGTTCCCGACCCAGCCGGTGGTCGTCGCACGCACGCTGCCGGCCGATCATCCGGCCCGCAAGGCCGCGCTCGCGTTCGTCGATGCGTACGAGGCGAAGTACGGCGCCGGCACGGTCACGCAGTTCGCGGGCGACGCCGCGGGCGTCTATCCGCGCCTCGCCGACGCGGTCGGCCGCGCGCTGAAGGCCGCGCAGCCCGGCACGCCCGCGTTCCGCGCGGCGCTGCGGCGCGAGCTGGAACGCGCGCACGAGCTCGTCGTGCCGAACGGCGTCGTCAACACGAGCGACAAGGATCATGTGGGGCTCGATCAGCGCGCGAGCGTGATGGGCATCGTCAAACAGGGCCGATTCGTCTACCTGAGCCAGTGACATGTGCCGCCGGCAACCGGGCAGCTTGCCCGGCGGCGGGATTTCGGACATAATCCGCGTTTCGCCGCGCACAATCGCATGCGCGGCCAGGATCAAGCCCAGGTGGTGAAATTGGTAGACGCAGGGGACTCAAAATCCCCCGCCGCAAGGCGTGCCGGTTCGATTCCGGCCCTGGGCACCAGCATTCTCGCAGCGTGATGCGCTGCGCTTCCCGAAACCCGCGCAAGCTCGCCGCTTCGCGGGTTTTTTGTTTTTGCCGCATGCACGCGCAACGCGTACCCCCACGCTGCAGTCCAAGCATCATGAGGATGCGCGACACGGAGGCACGCCATGTCCATGCGCACGATTTCATCTCCGCTCTGCCGCCGCGTGCTCGCCGTGGCGCTGTCGCTCATGCTAGCCGGATGCGACATCCTGACCGCGCCACCGGTGCCCGACTGGCCGGGCCCGCACGCGCCCTACCCGTTCCCGGACAGCATTCCGCATCGCACCGAATGAATGGACGAGACGGACGCGCCAGCTCAGACCATCAACGCCCGCACGAAGTCGAGAAACACGCGCACCTTCGCCGAAACGAGATTGGACGCGTGGTGATACGCGTAGAGCGGAAACGTCTCGTCCGCCCACGCCGGCAACAGCAGCACCAGCCGCCCGTCGGCAAGGATGTCGCGCGCATAGAGTTCCAGCAGCTGCGCGATCCCCGCGCCGCCCAGGCACGCGCCGAGCAGCATGCCCGTATCGTTGACCATCAGCCGGCCGGCCGCATCGAACGGCACCACCTCCTCGCCGCGATGGAATTCCCATTCGAATGGCCGCCCCGTCACCGGATCGCGGATCAGCACGCAACGATGCCCATCCGCGAGATCCCGCGGGTGCCGCGGCTCGCCATGACGCGCGACATAGGCCGCCGACGCGCAGGTGAGCACGCGCGTTTCCAGCAGCAACCGCGCACGGTATGACGACGGCTCCGGAATACCGAACCGCACCGCCACGTCGAACCCGTCGGCGACGAGGTCGCCCATCCGGTCGCGCACGCTGATCTCGACGGACAGGTCGGGAAAGCGGTCGAGAAACTCCGCCATCTTCGGCGCCAGCACGTAGTGGCCGAAAGTCGCGTCGACGTTGACGCGCAACCGCCCCCTGACACGCGCCTTCGACTGGCCGGCGTCGATCGCCGCCTCCTCGATGCCGGCCAGCAGCGGCGCGACCGCCTCATAGAAGCGCCGCCCTTCGTCGGTCAGCGTGATCGCGCGCGCCGTGCGGTTGAAGATCCGGATGCCGACGCGCTCTTCCAGCCGGGCGACGGCGCGGCTCACCGCCGGCTGCGTCAACCCCATCGCCTCGCCGGCGCTCGCGAAGGTGCCGGCCTCGATCACCGCCGAGAGCACGCCGATGCCGCTCAAAAGCCTGCTGTCGAATGCCATAAGACATACTTTCAGTCATTCTTGATCTGATCATTATTCATTATTTTTATTGAACGAGGGCGCCTACATTAGTCCTGTCGCCGGATTGCACGGCACTCACGAACCAAGGAGCAGGACATGAGCACATCGGAACAGGTCGCCCTCGTCACGGGCTCGTCGCGCGGCATCGGCGCGGAAATCGCCCGCCGTCTCGCCCGCGACGGTTTCAGGGTCGTCGTGAACTACGCCGGTGGCACCGGCCCCGCGCAGGAAGTGGTCGACGCGATCGTCGCCGATGGCGGTACGGCCGTCGCGGTACAGGCAGACGTCGCCGATCCGGCGGCCGTGGCCGCCCTGTTCGACGCGGCCGAGCAGGCATTCGGCCGGATCGACGTGGTCGTCAACAGCGCGGGCGTGATGAAGCTCGCCCCCCTTGCCGAGTTCGACGACGCAGCGTTCGACCAGACCGTCGCGATCAACCTGAAGGGGGCGTTCAACGTCAGCCGAGAGGCGGCGAAGCGCGTGCGCGACGGCGGCCGCATCGTCAACCTGACATCGAGCGTGATCGGCATGCGCCTGCCGACCTACGGCGTGTACATCGCGACCAAGGCGGCCGTCGAGGGCATGACGCAGGTGCTCGCGCAGGAAATGCGCGGCCGCGGCATCAGCGTGAACGCGGTGGCGCCGGGGCCGGTCGCGACCGAGTTGTTCCTGCATGGCAAGAGCGCCGAACTCGTCGACCGGATGGCGAAGATGAACCCGCTGGAGCGGCTCGGCCAGCCCGCGGACATCGCCAGCGTCGTCGCGTTCCTCGCCGGCCCCGACGGCGCATGGGTCAACGGCCAGATCCTGCGCGCGAACGGCGGCATGTGCTGACCGGCCGCCTGCCGCGCCTGCCTCTTACCGGAGATCGATCATGAAGGAAGTCATCCTCGTCACGGGCGCATCCAGCGGCTTCGGCCTGCTGACGGCCCAGGCACTCGCCCGCGCCGGCCATACCGTCTACGCGTCGATGCGCGAAAGCACCGGCCGCAACGCACCGCGCGTCGCCGCCATCGTCGCCTACGCGCAGGAGCACGGCGTCGACCTGCGCACCGTCGAGCTCGATGTCGGTGACGACGCGTCCGTCGGTGCCGCCATCGATCGCGTGATCGCGGATACCAGCCGGCTCGACGTCATCGTCCACAATGCCGGCCACATGGTGTTCGGCCCGGCCGAAGCGTTCACGCCCGAGCAGATCGCCCAGCTCTACGACATCAACGTCGTGTCGACCCAGCGCGTCAACCGCGCGGCGCTGCCGCACCTGCGCCGCCAGGGCCGCGGCCTGCTCGTCTGGGTGTCGTCGTCGTCCGCGCGCGGCGGTACGCCGCCGTTCCTCGCCCCCTACTTCGCCGCGAAAGCCGCGATGGATTCGCTCGCGGTGTCCTATGCGGCCGAACTCGCCCGCTGGGGCATCGAGACGTCGATCGTCGTGCCGGGCGCCTTCACCCAGGGCACGAATCACTTCGCCCACGCAGGCAAGCCGGCCGATGCAGCCGTTCAGGCCGCCTACGACGACGGCCCCTATGCGGGCGTCGCCGAGCAGGCGCTGCAGGGCCTCGCCGCGCTCGAACCGGCGGACGCCGATGCCGGCACCGTCGCGACGGCGATTGCCGACATCGTCGCCGCGCCAGCCGGCAAGCGCCCGTACCGCGTGTTCGTCGATCCGTCGCAGGATGGCGCGGAGGAAGTGTTCCGCGTCGGCGATCGCATCCGCCGCGAGATGTTCAGGAACATCGGCCTCGCCGACCTGCTCGCGGCCCGCATCGCCGGCTGATCCGCTGCGCGCCGGACACGCCGGCGCGCCTCAAGCTTGCTCGCAGAACCCGAGGATCGCGTCGGCGACCGCCGCCGGCGCCTCACGCTGCGGAAAGTGACCGACACCGTCCAGCACCTGCCGCGCGTAGCGCCCCGCAAAGCATCGCTCGCGCCCGGCCGAACTGTCCGGATGATTGCAGGTGTCCGCGCCGCCATGCAGCACGAGCGTCGGCACCGCCAGCACCGGCGCGGGATTCAGACGCGCATCGTCGTCGGCATAGGCCTGCGTGCCTGGCGCGAATCCCCAACGATGCCGGTACGAATGCAGGACGACGTCGATCCAGTCGGGCCCGTCGAACGCAGCGGCGGCCGCGTCGAAGTCGCTGTCGAGATACCAGCCCGGCGGCGACCAGGTGTCCCACATCAAGTGGGCAAACGCGCGGCGATCGTCGCGCAACGCCTGCTCGCCGCGCGGCGTCGCCATGAACCAGTGATACCAGTAGTTGCGCGCCTGCTGCAGCGACAGCGGCTGTCCCGGATCGTTGGTGCCGTACCCGACCGACAGCATCACGAGATGCGATGCGGCGGCGTCACGCAGCCCGCACGCGTTCGCGGCCGCCCGCGCGCCCCAGTCGTGCCCGACCAGCACGGGCCGCTCGATGCCAAGCGCATCGACGAAGTCGAGCAGGTCGCGTCCGAGCGCCGCGAGCTGGCCGCTGCGCGGCACGGATGCGTCGCGAAAGCGGGTCGGCGCAAAACCGCGCAGCGCGGGCGCGAGCACGCGATAGCCGCGCGCGGCGAGCGCCGCCGCCACCGCGTCCCAGCCGATCGGGCTGTCCGGCCAGCCATGCAGCAGCACGGCCACGCGCTCGCCGTGCGGGTTCCATTCGAGATAGGCAATGTCGAGCGACGCGGTCGTCGCATGCGCATAGGTCGTCATCGTGTACTCCGTTAGGTCGATCCGAGTGCACGATGGTAGGTAGTTCGTTCATCACGATTCACGGAGTATCATCGTTTATTCTTCGAGTATTGCGTTGAATTGATCCATGGAACCGCTGACCGATCCCGCGTCGACCTCGCTCGACATCACGCTGCTGCGCACCTTCCTCGAAGTCGTCGACAGCCGCGGGTTCGCGCCGGCCGCGGAACGGCTCGCGCTGACGCCGTCCGCCGTCAGCGGCCACATCAAGCGGCTCGAGCAGGCGGCCGGCACGGTGCTGCTCGCGCGCACGACCCGCCGCATCGCGCTCACACCGGCCGGCGACACGCTGTACGCATACGCGCGCAACATCGTCGACATGGAGCGCGAAGTGCGCGCGAGGCTGCGCGGCGCGCCGGCGCACGGGCCGCTGCGAGTCGGCGCGTCGGAAGATTTCGCGGGCGCGTGGCTGCCGCATGTGCTGCGCACGTTTCGCGATCGCCACCCGCGCACGTCGATCGAGCTGAAGGTCGGCATCACCGCATCGTTGTTGCGCGAGCAGACGCTGGGCCGGCTCGACGTCGTGTTCGGCAAGCAGTGCCGGCAGGTCGACACGCCGGGTGAACTGCTTTGGGAAGAACCCCTCGTGTGGGCGTTCGCGTCGGATCGCACGCTCGACGCAGGCGGCGACGTGCCGCTCGCACTGTTTCCGCAGCCGTGCGTCTATCGGGAAGCCGCCGTCGCGGCACTCGCCGCCGCGCTGCGGCCGTTCCGCGTGCTGTTCGAGAGCAGCAGCATGGCCGGCTGCGTGTCGGCCGCGCTCGCGGGCTTCGCGGTCACCGCGCTGGCGCGCAGCCAGCTGCGCGACGGCCTGCGCGAATGCGGGCCGCAGGACGGTCTGCCGGCGCTACCGGCCGCGCGCTTCTACGCGTTCGCGGCGAAACCGGATGGCGCCGGCGCGGCATTGATCGACGTGGTGCGGGAAACCGGGCGCAGCCGGCAGTTCGCGGCGCCGCCCGGCTGAAACAGGCACGACGGTGCGCGATGCAAGCCGGCCGTGCCGGTCAGTCACCCTCTCCGCCCTTCGTCAGCGCGCTCGCCATCAGTTCTCCGAACCACTCGATGAACGCATTGAGCCGGCGCGAACGATGGCGCCGGTGCGGATACACGGCCGACACATCCATCGGCGCGGCGCGGTGGCCGGGCATCACGTCGACGAGTGCGCCGCTGTCGAGCAGATGCGCGACATCGAAGCGCGGAATCTGGATCAGCCCCATCCCCGCGATGCAGCTGGCGATATAGGTTTCGGCGTTGTTGACGATCACGCGGCTCGGCAGCGCGAGTGTGTGCCGCTGGCCATCCGCGCAGTATTCCCAGTCGAGCTCGCGCCCGGTCGTCGGCGACGCATAGCCGATCGCCCAGTGTCCGTGCGCGAGCGCATCCGGATGCTCGGGTACGCCGCATTCGCGCAGGTAGTCGGGGCTCGCGCAGTTGATCAGCGTGAACTGCCCGAGCGGCCGCACGACGAGGCTGCTGTCCGCGAGCCGCCCGACGCGGATCGCGCAGTCGACGCCCTCCTGGACCAGATCGATCGAACGATCCGTCGAGCCGAGCGACAGTTGCAGCTTCGGGTAACGGCGAAACAGCGACGGCAGCGCGGGCGCCACCATGCGGCGCGCAATCCGGCTCGGCACGTCGACGTTCAGCCGGCCGATCACGTCGCGGTCGCGGCGGCGGAACAGGCGGTCGAGTTCGTCGGCCTCCGCGAGCAGGCGCCGGCCGCGTTCGAGCAGCAGCGCACCGTCGGCAGTCAGCTGCACCTGGCGCGTCGTGCGGTGCAGCAGGCGCGTGCCGAGCCCCGTCTCGAGCTGCTGGACGGCCGCCGACACGGTCGCGCGCGGCACGTCGAGCGCATGCGCGGCCTTGATGAAGCTGCCCATCTCGGCAACCTGCAGGAAGATTCTGACCTGATCCAGCTTGTCCATCGGCGGGGAACGTAGGTTCGGACGATCGTCGCCGCCGGCCGTCGCACGTCGCGGCAAGGTCCGGCGGTACAGAAAAAAAAACGGGCGCGCAGCCGCGAGGCCGCGCGCCCGTCCATTGTCCACGCAAACGCGCCATTGCGGTGCGCTGCGCGGCCCGTTGCCGGATCAGTTACTTGGTCGTATAGCCGCCGTTGATCAGGATCGTCTGGCCCGTGATCCACCAGCCGTCGGTGACGAGATGGCGGATGAACGGCACGACGTCCTCGATGTCGGTGAGGCCCGTCTTGCTGAACGGCGACAGCGCGGCCGCCGTCTTGTGATACGCGACCGCGTCGGCGCCCTCGGCCGGGTAGAAGAACGGCGTGTCCATCGGGCCCGGCCCGACGGCCGTCACCGAGATCCCGCGCGCGCCGTATTCCTTCGACGCCGCGCGCGTGAAATGCTCGACCGGCGCCTTCGACCCTTCGTACGCCGCATAGAACGGCGTGAACGCGCCGAGCAGCGACGTCACGAGCGTGACGAGCTTGCCGTGATCCTCGAGGTGCCGCCCCGCTTCCTTGATGAAGAAGAACGCCGACTTGCTGTTGACCGCGAACATCTCGTCGTACTCGGCCTCGCTGATCTCGGTGAACGGCTTCTTCAGCACCTTGCCGACCGTGTTGATCGCGATGTCGATCTTGCCGAAGCGCTGCTTCGCGTCGTCGAACAGCTTCTCGACCGCGGCGGCCGTCGTCAGGTCGCCCTGGAACGTGGCGGCTTCCGCGCCGGCTGCGCGCACCGCGGCGGCCGTCTCCTCGGCCTGCGCCTGCGATGCGGCGCTGTTGTAATGAATCGCCACCGCCTTCGCGCCGTGGCTCGCCAGATCCCGCGCGATCAAGCCACCGAGATTCTTTGCGCCGCCTGCGATCAGGACGACCTTGTCTGCGAGCGTATGAGTTGCCACGGTTGACTCCTTTTCTCGTTGAACGAAGCTTGGAGTGTAGGCACGCGCGACGCGCCGGTCAGCCGGCCGCGGCTGGATGGATTATCCAGAAAAGCGATCCAATCGCATCGACTCAGTGCAGCCTGCCGCACCGACAACCGCGCCGGATTTTGCGTTCGATTCCGCGCAAGCCGGCCGACTCAGCGCGCGTAGAGCGCCGCATCGATCTTGCCGAGCAGCCACTGCATGCCGGCCAGATGCTGCTGATCGTGGCTGCACAGGTAGTGGACGAGCCCGCGCACGGTCAGCGAACCGTAGCCGTCGAACTCCCCGGTGCGCGCGAGCTGTTCCGGCGTGAGGCGCGACACGAGGTCCAGCGTCTCGCGCCGCGCTTCGCGGATCGCCGCGAGCACGTCGGACGCATACGCGTCGTTGTAGCGGCGCTCGATCGCGAGCGCGTCGCCATCGATCGACACGAGCAGCGGCCGATCCTCGTCGAGCATCCGCCGCAGCCGCACGTGATAGCCGTCGATCTCGATGTCGCGCACGTGGCAGAGCTGCCCGAGCGGCGAAAAGTGCTCGCTCGGGATCCCGGCCCAGTCGTCGGGCGTCCAGCGCGCATAGCCGTCGGGGACGGCCGCAAAATGGGCTTCGAGCAGACGGGGGAAATCGGCGAGTGCATCGAGCGTCGTCGGATTCATGCGGGACTCCCAGTCGGATAGAGGCGGCGGCAGCCCTGGCACGGGCCTGCCGCCGCCGTTGCGTCACTTCACGCTGAAGCCGTACGCGCCCTGCGTGCGGTGTCCGTCGGTCGCGACGGCCACCCATTTCACCGTATAGGTGCCCGTGCCGACCGCCGTGAGCGGCACCGTCATCCGCTTGCGGTTCGACGCGTCGATGCGCGCTCGGCCGTCCGACACCGTCTTGCCGTCGCCGGCGACGACGACGATCGAACTGAACGCCGGCTCCAGCGGCTCGGTGAAGTCGATCGTGACGGCGGCCGGTGCGGCATCCACCGCCGCGCCCGCCGCCGGGTCGCTCTTCGCGAGGTGCGCGTGCGCGAACGCGACCGACGAAACGGTCGCGGCGAGGATGAAGGCAGCAGCCTTGCGGCCGAACGGGTACGAAGCGAAAGGCATGGACTTTCCGTGAAGAATGAACGGGTGCCGCGCCCCGCGCGGCGTACCGGCAGCTTACCAGCGCATGCGCGTTCCTGCCGGTCGCGCGCCGCCGCTTGATAGAATGCGCGCGCTATGGATCTCGAAAGCATTCTCTACACTCAGGGCTTCGGCTCGCGCCGCCAGTGCCGCGGCCTGATCGAAGCGGGCCGCGTCACCGTGGCGGGCGCCAGCGCGACCGACCCCGACGCCGCGTTCGATACCGACGGCCTCGTGTTCTCGGTCGACGATGCGGCGTGGCCGTTCCACGCGCACGCGTATCTCGCGCTCAACAAGCCGGCCGGCTACGAGTGTTCGCGCGATCCGCAACACCACGCGAGCGTGTTCAGCCTGCTGCCCGCACCGATCGTCGCGCGCGGCGTGCAATGCGTCGGACGTCTCGACCAGGACACGACGGGCCTGCTGCTGCTGTCCGACGACGGCCAGTTCGTGCACGCGTACACGTCGCCGAAGCGCAAAGTGCCGAAGACCTACGTGGCGACCGTGCGCCACCCGCTCGACGACACGCAGTTGAACACGCTGCGCACCGGCGTGCAGTTGCACGGCGAGCCGAAGCCGATCGCGGCGGTCGCAGCCGACGCGCGCGACACGCACGCACTCGCGCTGACCGTCCTCGAAGGCAAGTATCACCAGGTCAAGCGCATGGTCGCGGCGGCAAGCAATCGCGTCGAAGCACTGCATCGCGAAAGCATCGGCGGTCTCGTGCTGCCGGACGATCTCGCACCGGGTGCGTGGCGCTGGCTCGATGACACCGACCTTTCAGCATTACGCAATCCGGTCAAAACCCTGTAAGGGAAAATCCGCACGACCGTTCGACGCCCGGCCGCATCTCGGCCGCATGTTCCCCCGCTATACTGAAATCACAAGCTGTAAGAGAACAGCGATGCAGGGGGAGACATCATGAACAGCCATAGTTTCGAACTGTCGTACGTGATGATCGCGTTCGCGGTCATCGGTGTCATCGTGATCGGCGGGCTGCTGGCCGCGATGCACATGAAGCACAAATATCATCCGAACCTGATTGGCGCGCTGATCGGCGCGCTGCTGTGCTTCCTGCTGATCGAGGCGTTACCGGCGCTCACCTGACGCGCTGCCCGGCGCAAGCGTTTGAAGGAAATCGTCTACGGTCGGATAGCGCAACGTCACGCACAATTCGGCCTTGAGCCGTGCGTTGGACAGGCGCCGCGACTCGCGCATGAACGACAGCAGCGTCGGTTCGAGCTGACGCTCGGCATCCGCGCGGCTGACGCGTGGCGGCTTCGGCAAGCCGAGCACCTGCGCGACCCGGTCGAAATACTCCCCCATCCGCAGTTCGCTGTCGTCCGACGCATGCACGGCGCGCGCCGGCTTGCCGCGTTCGGCCGCACGGCGCAGGATCGCCGCGAGATCGTCCGCGTGGATGTGGTTCGTGTAGACGTCGTCGGCCGGCTCGAGCGCCGGCGTGCCGCGCTCGAGCCGCGCGACCGGCAGACGGTTCGCCGCGTAGATGCCCGGAATGCGCACGATGCGCGCGGACAGCACGCCGCGTACCGTCGCCGCGCGCAGTTGCCGCTCGGCCGACACGCGCCGGAATGCACGCGGATTCGCGGGGCGCAGCGGGTGCGTTTCGTCGATGCGTGCGCCGCCGCAGTCGCCGTAAACGCCCGTCGTACTGGCGTAGACGAGCCTCGGCGCACGAAGGCCGTCGGGTACAATACGCGCTGCCCGAACGGGCGCACCGGCCTGTCGGGCAGCGGTGCGCAGCGTTCGGAGCCGGCCGACCGCCGGTGTCGGCGGCACCGGTGGCCGTCGCGCAGGCACGGTCGTTGCGGCGATCAGCGCACGCGTGCGCCGATCGTCGCGGCCGTCGGACTGCGGCGGCGCGAGATGCAGGATCGTGCGGGCCAGACCCGCGAGGCGGCCGAGCGTCGCGCGGCGATCGAGGTCGCCGACGATCGGCGTCGCGCCCGCAGCGCGCAGTTCGTCGCGGCGGGCCGGGTGGCTCGTCAGCGCGAAGATCCGCAGGTTGCGGTGCGTGTCGCGCCATTGCGCGACGCAGCGCATGCCGACGTCGCCGCAGCCGACGATCAGTGCGCGCGGCCGGCGCAGGATTCGAGTCGCGATCATGTTGGTTGCGAAATCAGTAGCCACCGTTGCGCGACGCGCAACGGGCTTGCATTGTAGCTGCCGTGCGCGATATGCACGGTCCCCACATTTTGTTCTAGTTTGGTTCTATGGCATTCAACGTCACTCTCAAGCAAAGCGGCCGGCAATTCCAGGTCGAGTCGGATGAAACCGTGCTGGCGGCTGCGCTGCGCCAGAACGTCCATCTGCCGTACGGCTGCAAGAACGGCGCGTGCGGCTCCTGCAAGGGCCAGATCGTGTCGGGCCAGATCGAACAGGGCCCGCACGCCGCGTCGGCACTGTCCAACGACGAACGCACGCGCGGTCTCGCGCTGCTGTGCTGCTCGAAGGCGCAATGCGATCTCGAGATCGACGTGCGCGAAATCGCCGGCGTCGACGGCGTGCAGGTCAAGAAGCTGCCGTGCCGGATCGCCGCGCTCGAACGCAAGGCCGACGACGTGATGGTCGTGAAGCTGCAGCTGCCCGCCAACGAACGCCTGCAGTATCTCGCCGGCCAGTACGTCGAGTTCATCCTGAAGGACGGCTCGCGCCGCAGCTACTCGATGGCGAATGCGCCGCACGAGGAAGGCCCGATCGAGCTTCACATCCGTCACATGCCGGGCGGCAAGTTCACCGACCACGTGTTCGGCGCGATGAAGGAGCGCGACATCCTGCGCTTCGAAGGCCCGCTCGGCACGTTCTTCCTGCGTGAAGATTCCGACAAGCCGATCGTGCTGCTCGCATCGGGCACGGGCTTCGCGCCGATCAAGGCGATCATCGAGCACGTGAAGCACACGGGCATCACGCGCCCGATGACGCTCTACTGGGGCGCGCGCCGCAAGAAGGACATCTATCTCGACGAGCTGGCCGAGCAGTGGGCACGCGAGATCCCGAACTTCAAGTACGTGCCGGTGCTCTCCGAGCCGGACGCCGGCGATCAGTGGACGGGCCGCACGGGCTTCGTCCATCGCGCGGTGATCGAGGACCTGCCCGATCTGTCGGCCCACCAGGTGTACGCGTGCGGCGCGCCGGTGATGGTCGAATCCGCGCAGCGCGACTTCACGCAGCACCACGCGCTGCCGGCCGACGAGTTCTACGCGGACTCGTTCACGAGCGCCGCCGATCTCGCGCATCCGGTCTAAGGCCCGCGCACCCGCGTACGGCGCTGCGCGCCGCGATGTCACATCCGTGGCATCGCGGCGGTTTACAGTGAGGCGCGGGATGCCTTATGCTTGCGCACATGAACTGCTTCCTGTCCGCCCTTCGACGTCGCCGCTCGCCGCTCCGCCCGGATGCCGCAGGCTCGTCACGGACTCGCGCGTAACCCCCGCACTGCTTCACCGGTTACGCACAAGCTGTTCGACCCACCAGCCACGGCCTTCCGTGGCTTTTTTATTGCCTGTTTCCCTTTCAACCTCCGCTGGAGTCTGCTGCCATGCCCCTGAACGATTATCCGATCGACTCGCTGATGTACATCACGAACCGCCCCGACATCGTGTTTACGCACGGCAAGGGTTCGTGGCTCTACGATCACACCGGCAAGCGCTATCTGGACTTCATCCAGGGCTGGGCCGTCAACAGCCTCGGCCACTGCAACGACGGCATCGTCGAAGCACTGAAGACGCAAGCGGAAAAGCTGCTGAACCCGTCGCCCGCGTTCTACAACGAACCGATGGCGAAGCTCGCGGGCCTGCTCACGCAGCACAGCGTGTTCGACAAGGTGTTCTTCACGAACAGCGGCGCGGAAGCAAACGAAGGCGCGATCAAGCTCGCACGCAAGTGGGGCCGCAAGTTCAAGAACGGCGCGTACGAGATCATCACGTTCGACCACAGCTTCCACGGCCGCACGCTCGCGACGATGTCGGCCAGCGGCAAGCCGGGCTGGGACACGATCTACGCGCCGCAGGTGCCGGGCTTCCCGAAGGCCGAACTGAACGACATCAACTCGGTCGAGAAGCTGATCACCGACAAGACCGTCGCGGTGATGCTCGAGCCGATCCAGGGCGAAGGCGGCGTGATTCCGGCGACGCGTGAATTCATGCAGGCGCTGCGCGCGCTGACGAAGCAGCACAACCTGCTGCTGATCGTCGACGAAGTGCAAAGCGGCTGCGGCCGTGCAGGCACGCTGTTCGCGTACGAGCTGTCCGGCATCGAGCCGGATGTCATGACGCTCGCGAAAGGCATCGGCGGCGGCGCTCCGCTCGGCGCGCTGCTGTCGAAGGCCGAGTTTGCGGTGTTCGAGGCCGGCGACCAGGGCGGCACGTACAACGGCAACCCGCTGATGACGGCGGTCGGTTACTCGGTGATCTCGCAGCTCGTCGCGCCGGGCTTCCTCGAAGGCGTGCGTGAGCGTAGCGAATACCTGAAGCGCAAGCTGCTCGAGCTGTCGGAAGAGCGCGGCTTCGAAGGCGAACGCGGCGAAGGCCTGCTGCGCGCGCTGCTGCTCGGCAAGGACATCGGCCCCCAGATCGTCGAGAAGGCGCGCGACATGCAGCCCGACGGCCTGCTGTTGAACGCCGCGCGGCCGAACCTGCTGCGCTTCATGCCCGCACTGAACGTGACGACCGACGAAATCGACCAGATGATGGCGATGCTGCGGTCGATTCTCGACACGCTCTAAGGAGACCGCCGCGATGGATGCCGCCGCCGATGCTGTCGCAATCCGCCCGTTCGAACGCGCCGACACCGATGCCGTGCTCGCGGTATGGCGCGACGCGTTCCCGCAGTACGAAGACGCGGACGCGCCGCCGCACCGCGATCCGCTGCGATCGATCGCGCTGAAGCTCGCGACGCAGCCGGAACTGTTCTTCGTCGCGACCTGCGGCGCGCGCGTGGTCGGCACGCTGATGGCAGGTTTCGACGGACATCGCGGCTGGCTCTACTCGTTCGGCGTATCGAACGACGCGCGGCGGCTCGGCATCGGCCGCGCACTGATCGCGCATGCGGAACGCGCGCTCGCCGCGCGCGGCTGCCTGAAGATCAACCTGCAGGTGCTGCCCGGCAACGACGACGCGTGCCGCTTCTATGCGGCACTCGGCTATCGCGTCGAGGAACGCATCTCGTTCGGCAAGACGCTGCCGGCCGCATGAAGCCAAGGCCGGCAGCCGGCCCGCTCAGCGCGTGATCGGCCCCGCGCCCGGCAGCGGATTGCCGAGCGCGTCGGTCGGCACGGCCTGCTGCTCGAACGCGGCAAAATACGCGGCCCACTGCGTGTCGCTCACGCGCACGATCAGCGCACCGTCCTGCCAGATGTCGTTGTGGTCGTTGTGGTCGTCGCCCGCACGGTGCAGGTAGTTCGCGCCGGTCGAACCCTGGTTCATGTGCGTGTCGTGGATGCCGTTGCCCTCCGAATACGAGCGGCCGAACACGACGACGTCGAGCCCCTGCGACTGCGCGGCGTTCACGAGCCGCAGCAGCGACGGAATCGGCTCCTGATTCTCGGTACCGTCCATCACGGCGCTCGGGCGCCACGCCCCCGTTTCGTTCAGGATGTCGCTGCGCATGTAGTCGAGCGCGGGCAACGCGGCCTGCCCCGTCAGGTCCGTATAGCCTTCGGCCGCAGCGGCGAGCGTCTGCGTGATCGGGTGGTGGAAATCGTAGACGAGCTTGTAGTTCAGCAGGTCGTCCGCGTCGCTGGTGCCGACGTTGATCGCGACGTCCCAGTTGCCGCCCGGCAACGCGAGCGTCAGGTGGATGTGATACTGGATCTCGCTGCCGTGCGGCGAGCCCTTCAGCTTCGCCACCGATGTCACTTTCGCCTTTACGAAACCGTAGTCCAGACTCATGCGTGCTCTCCGTGTCCCGATGGGCCGTCGATGCTACCCGGCCCGTGTGTCGGTTTGCGGGCGACCGGCTGCCGGCGGCCACCCCATCGTTCCCGCGCCGCGGGTGCGGCGCAACAATCGAATGGAGTCGCGTCCGCCCGCACAAGTTCGCCCCGAATCGCGTGACACGAAAAAAAAGGCTGTCACGGCATTCCGTGACAGCCTTTCGAAAGCCCGTGCGAGACGCGCCCGGCATCTGCCGTCGCGCGCCACCGGGCCCGCTCATTCACTCACTCATTCACCCAGGTACGCGGCACGCACCTTCGGATCGTCGAGCATCTGCTTCGCATCGCCTTCCATCGTGACCGTGCCCGAATCCATCACGTAGCCGCGGTCGGCTGCCTGCAGCGCGAGGCGTGCGTTCTGCTCGACCAGCAGCACCGTGATGCCCTCCTTCGAGATTTCGCGCACCACTTCGAAGATCTTCTCGACCATGATCGGCGACAGGCCCATCGACGGCTCGTCGAGCAGCAGCAGCTTCGGCTTCGACAGGATCGCGCGCGACATCGCCAGCATCTGCTGCTCGCCGCCCGACAGCGTGCCCGCGAGCTGCGTTGCACGCTCCTTCAGGCGCGGGAAGAAGCCGAACATCCGGTCGACGTCCTTCTTGATCTGCTCGGTGTCGTTGCGCAGGTATGCGCCCATCTGCATGTTCTCGACGATCGACATCCGCGCGAAGATCCCGCGGCCTTCCGGCACCATCGCAAGGCCGCGCTTGAGCAGCTCGTGCGTCGGAATGCCCTTGATCGACTTGCCGTCGTACTCGATGTCACCCGCCGAATACGCCTTGAGACCCGTGATCGCCTTCATCGTCGTGGTCTTGCCGGCACCGTTCGCGCCGATCAGCGTCACGAGCTCGCCCTGACGGACTTCCATGTCAACGCCCTTGACGGCCTGGATGCCGCCGTAGTTGACCTGCAAGCCCTTGATTTTCAACATTGCCGCTGCCATCAGTGCACCCCTGCGCCGAGATATGCCTCAATCACCTTCGGATTCTTCTGCACGTCCTGCGGCAGACCCTCGGCGATCACCTTGCCGTAATCGAGCACCGTCATCCGGTTGCACAGCCCCATCACGAGCTTCACGTCGTGCTCGATCAGGAGAATCGTGCGGCCGTCCGAGCGGATCTTGTCGAGCAGGCGCGTGAGTTCGACCTTCTCGGTCGCGTTCATCCCGGCCGCCGGCTCGTCGAGCGCGAGCAGCTTCGGGTCGGTGGCCAGTGCGCGCGCGATCTCGAGACGGCGCTGGTGGCCGTACGACAGGTTGCGCGACGTGTAGTCCGCGTACTGCAGCACGCCGACGTATTCGAGCAGCTCGATCGCACGTTCCTTGATCTCGCGCTCTTCCTGGCGTTCGGCCGGCGTCTGGAACACCGCGCCCAGCAGCCCGTGCTTGGTACGCACGTGGCGGCCCACCATCACGTTCTCGAGGGCCGTCATCCCGCCGAACAGGCGGATGTTCTGGAACGTGCGCGCGATGCCCGTCTTCGCGACCTGGTGCACCGCGGTCGGCTTGTATTCCGTGCCGTCGAGCTTGAACTCGCCGGAGTCCGGCGTGTAAAGGCCCGTGATCACGTTGAAGAACGTCGTCTTGCCGGCGCCGTTCGGGCCGATCAGCCCGTAGATCTCGCCTTCCTTGATCTGGAGGCCGACGTCGGACAGTGCCTGCAGGCCACCGAAGCGCTTGTTCACGCCTTTGACGGACAGTCGGATTTGTTTGTCGCTCATGTGTGTATCCCCAGTGTCCGTAGGTTAAGCGCGCACCGGCTTCTTGCTGGCGCGCTTCGCCAGTTTCGCGATCTTGTCCTCATGCTTCGGCGCGGGCCACAGGCCTTCCGAGCGATACAGCATGATGACCACCATCGCGAGGCCGTACAGCGCCTGGCGGATCACTTCCGTATCGACGATGTCATGACCGAACAGCGCGTGCTGCAGCGGGCTCATCGTCGAGCGCAGGAATTCCGGGAAGATCGCGAGCAGCACCGCACCGAGGATCACGCCCGGGATGTGGCCCATGCCGCCGAGCACCACGCAGGCGAGCACGACGATCGATTCCCAGAACGTGAACGATTCCGGCGACACGAAGCCCTGGAACGAACCGAACATCGCACCCGACAGGCCGCCGAACGACGCGCCCATCGCGAATGCGAGCAGCTTCACGTTGCGGGTGTTGATGCCCATCGCCTTCGCCGCGATTTCGTCTTCGCGGATCGCCGCCCATGCACGGCCGATACGCGAGTGCTGCAGGCGCGTACACACCCAGATCACCAGCAGCGAGCACAGCACGAACAGGTAGTAGTACATGTAGACCGACGGCAGCTGGATCCCGAACAGCGAGTGCGTCTGCGCGAGGCTGAAGTCGCCGATGTGCACCGGGTCGATCCCCGTGATCCCCTTCGGGCCGTTGGTGATGTTCACCGGACGGTCGAGGTTGTTCATGAAGATCCGGACGATTTCACCGAAGCCGAGCGTCACGATCGCCAGGTAGTCGCCGCGCAGGCGCAGCGTCGGCGCGCCGAGCAGGATCCCGAAGGTCGCCGCGAGCGCCATCGCGATCGGCACGATGATGAAGAACGGAATGTGCAATCCGTTCGGCGCCAGCGCCGCGATCCACTCGAACTGCGAGGTCAGGTGCGGCGAGCTCAACAAGGCCGCGGTGTACGCGCCCACCGCGTAGAACGCGATGTAGCCCAGGTCGAGCAGGCCGGCGAAGCCGACCACCACGTTCAGGCCCAGCGCGAGCATCACGTACAGCATCGCGAAGTCGAGCACGCGGACCCAGTAGTTGCCGCCGGCCGAGCCGATGATGATCGGCGCGGCGATCACGAAGACCGCGGTCAGGATGCCGATGATGACCGTCTTGGTGGTGTTGCGCTCTTCGACGAGCGACGTCGAGGATTCGATCGGTTGAATGGATGTCATGTTGTTTGCTCCCTTCCGTTACGCGCGATCCGCGACACGTTCGCCCAGCAGGCCGGACGGACGGAACACCAGCACGATGATCAGCACGATGAAGGCGAACACGTCCTGGTAGTTACTGCCGAATACGCCACCCGTGAGGTTGCCGATGTAACCGGCCCCGAGCTGCTCGATCAGGCCGAGCAGCACGCCGCCGACCATCGCGCCGCCGAGGTTGCCGATCCCGCCCAGCACCGCGGCCGTGAATGCCTTCATGCCGGGGATGAAGCCCATGTAGAAGTGCACGTTGCCGTATTCGGATGCAATCATCACGCCGGCCAGCGCGGCGAGCGCGGAGCCGATCATGAACGTCGCGGAGATCACGAAGTTCGGGTTCACGCCCATCAGGCTCGCGGTGTTCGGGCTTTCGGCGATCGCGCGCATCGCGCGGCCGAGCTTGGTCTTGTGCACGAGCAGCAGCAGGCCACCCATCACGATGAACGCCACCGCGATGATCACGATTTCAGTGACCGAGATCACGGCGCCGGGCGTCGTGTCGGTCGCCTTGATCACGTTGATCGGATCGGTCGGCAGCAATTGCGGGAACGGCAGCGGGTTGCGCGACCAGATGATCATCGCGGCGGTCTGCAGCAGGATCGACACGCCGATCGCGGTGATCAGCGGGGCGAGGCGCGGTGCGCGACGCAGCGGCCGGTATGCGACCCGTTCGATCGTGAAGCCGACGAACGCACAGACGACTGCGGCAATACCCAGGCCGATCGTCAGCGTCGCAACGTTGCCGAGTCCGGGGAAGTGGTTCTGCAGCACGGTGATGGCCGACAGGGCGACCATCGCGCCGATCATCAGCACGTCGCCATGCGCGAAGTTGATGATGCCGAGAATGCCGTACACCATCGTGTAGCCCAACGCGATGATGGCGTAGACACTGCCGAGCACCAGCCCGTTGAGAACCTGCTGGACGAAAATATCCATTTAAAGCTCCTTGGCCCGTGCTGCCGGAGGACGTTGCGCCCCGCGGGTAAGCGAGGAATCGCGCCTTCTCGGCGACACTGCGGGTACTAGTCGATACCGGTAAGGGTGGATCGTCCCGGCGCGCGCCGCCCGGCCTGTACGGCCGGACCTGCCGCCGGAGCGGATACAAAAACGGCACCGCACTGTTCCGGTGCCGTCATGAGTCCCGTCGCTAAATCGTCACGACATCGAGGACGGTGTTCGTGGCCTCCTTGAAGTCGTAGGGCAGCATGCCGAGACGGCCATCGTCCGGTTGCCCGGCATCCGTGCCTTTTTCCGTCCGGTGCGAGGCAAGCCCCGCACCCGGGCAGATCGGATTCCGTGCCGCGCCGCCTCGCAAGGCACCGCGAACGCCGCGCCCGACATTCGTCAGGACTACGTCGGAATCCATCGTACGAACCAGACCGCGCGTCGCGACATCATTGCTCGCGGCAACGCGCTGTTTCGTCGAATCGAATTGAAAGGGGACCGGCGACATCGGCACGCTGCCCGCATTGCCGGGCACCATGGCCGGCCTGCGTCGATCGGCGCGCACGGTCGCTGTCACGCCACGACCGGCGGCTTGCGGTGTTGCAACCTGCGTGCCCGCTGCCTGGCCGTTCGCCAGGCCAAGCGCGTTGATTTCCTCGATCGCCAAACGTGCCCCGTTTTCCTTGTCCTTGCCCAATTGCGCGCTGCGGCACGCGAACGATGCCGCACGACCGGTTCCGGCGACGCGCACGCCGCAGGCCGGCGGTGCCGCGAACACCGCAGCCTCCCTGCCCGCCCCGTCGTCGCTCTTTTTGCTGCAGCCGGCAAGCATTGCAACCGGTGCGGCGACGGACACGGCGTAAGCCAACTTCACGTGCATTGAATGGTCTCCCGCGCCTTGCCAAAACCCGATTTCAAAGCCATTCAGGCCTGAAAACGGGCGCATTGTAACTCCATTTATAGGACGCCAATAATCCTGATTCGATGGGGTTTTCCTGCATTGCAACCAAATTTGAGAGACGCTTGGAAGCGTGAAGAGCAACCCAGTTGCACCATTAATCCGAATAATGGTTGCGATTGCAATTTCGACAGGCAAAAAAAAGCGCGCCGGGAGGCGCGCTTCGGTGTTCCGCAGATGCGATGCGGCAATCAGGCGGCGGGCGGCAGGTTCAACCCGCGCGGCAGCGGAAACGACACGTTTTCCTCGATGCCGTCGAGCGCGCGAACGTTGCGCACGCCGAGCTCGCGCAGCCGCGCGATCACGGCCTGGGCGAGCACTTCGGGCGCCGACGCGCCGGCCGTCACGCCGATGCGGCGCTTGCCTGCGACCCATGCCGGATCGATCTGGTCGGGCGCATCGACCATGTATGCGTCCACACCGCGCTTCTCGGCCACTTCGCGCAGGCGGCTCGAATTCGAGCTGTTCGGGCTGCCGACGACGATCACGACATCGCATTGCGGCGCCATGAACTTCACCGCATCCTGACGGTTCTGCGTCGCGTAGCAGATGTCCTGCTTCTTCGGCTCGCGGATCTTCGGATACTTGGCCTTCAGCGCCCCGATGATCTCGGCTGCGTCGTCGACGGACAGCGTCGTCTGCGTGACGAGCGCGATGCGCTCGGGATCGGCGAGTTCGAGCTTCTGCACGTCCTCGACGCTCTCGACGAGATGCATGCCGCGCTCGACCTGCCCCATCGTGCCCTCGACTTCCGGATGCCCCTTGTGTCCGATCATGACGATGTCGACGCCGTCCTGGCGCATCTTCGCCACCTCGACGTGTACCTTCGTGACGAGCGGGCAGGTTGCGTCGTAAATGCGCAACCCGCGCACGTCCGCCTCGTCGCGCACGGCCTTCGACACACCGTGCGCGCTGAAGATCACGGTATTGCCGGCCGGCACTTCCTCGAGTTCCTCGACGAAGATCGCGCCTTTCTTCTTCAGATCCTCGACCACGTATTTGTTGTGGACGATCTCGTGACGAACGTAGATCGGCGCACCGTGCATCGCGATGGCACGTTCGACGATCTCGATCGCGCGATCGACACCCGCGCAGAAACCGCGCGGCTGGGCCAGCAGGATTTCGGCATCGGCTGCGACGGTCTGCCCGGACAGCGTATCGGTGGTGCTCATGATTACAGGATTCCGATGATTTTCACTTCGAACGTGAGCGCTTGGCCCGCGAGCGGATGATTGAAGTCGAACAGTGCCGAGGTCTCGCTGACTTCCTTCAGCACCCCCGCATAGCGGCCGCCGTCCGGCGCGTTGAACTCGATCAGTTCGCCCGGCGTGAAATCGTCGCCGACCATCCCGTTCTCGCGCAGCGTCGACAGCGTGACGCGCTGGAGCATGTCGGGATTGCGGGGACCGAACCCCTGTTCGGGCGTTAGCTGAAAAGTCGAGTGGTCGCCGACCCTGAGCCCGATCAGAATCTGTTCAAGCGACGGCGCCAGTTGCCCCGCGCCGAGCAGCAGCGTGGCCGGCTTGTCGGTGAAGGTGTTGACGATGTCGGCGCCGTCGGCCAGTGCCAGCCGGTAATGCAACGTGACGTGGGAACCGGGCTTCACTTCGGATAGATCGATGAGGCTCATGAATTACTCGTTCAGTCGGCGCCCGCTACGGCCGAAAGGCCCGGCGCAAAGCCAATATTGTAAGTCACCTGAGCGCGCAAGGCGGAAAGTGCGACGACGTCGCGCACACTGCCCGCCGCCAATGGAGTTTCAAGCATGCTGTCACCCTGCCCAGCCCTGCCTCTGCCGCCCGTCGAATGCCGCGACACCGCCGATCTGCCCGCCGCGCCACCCGGCCGCGTGCTCCCGATCCGCCGGCGCAAGCGCCGCCCGGGCGACTGGCGGCCCGAGCGGCCGCGCGAGCGATTGCTGGAGCGTGGGCCGGCCGCGCTGACCGACGACGAACTGATCGCACTGCTGCTCGGCACGGGCAAGCCCGGGCACGATGTATTCGCGACCGCCCGCGCACTGGTCGCGCAGTTCAAGACGTTGCGCGGGCTGCTCGAGGCAACCGCCGACGATTTCGAGGAACACCCCGGCATCGGCCCTGCGCGCTCCGCCCGGCTGGTTGCGGTCATCGAGATCGCGCGGCGCGTGCTGAAGGAGAAAGCGCACGAGAAGAAGCAGATCGATTCGCCCGGCGCGGTCGAGGACTATCTGCGGCTGAAGATCGGCGCGCGTCCGCACGAAGTGTTCGCCGCGGTCTTCCTCGATGCGCGCCACGGCCTGATCGAAACGGAGGAAATCACGCGCGGCTCGCTGACGCGCATGGCCGTCTACCCGCGCGAAATCGTGCGCCGCGCGATGGTGCACAACGCCGCGGCGCTGATCGTCGCGCACAACCATCCGTCGGGCGCGGTGCAGCCGAGCGCGGAAGATCGCCGCCTGACACGCGTGCTGCAGGACGCGCTCGCGCTCGTCGACGTGAAGCTGCTCGATCACGTCGTCATCGGCACCAGTGATACTTTTTCGTTCGCAAGGGCCGGTTGGCTGTAGACTGTGCGGTTGCGGCCCGCCCAAGGGCGCCGCAACGGTGATGCGAAATTAGGTTTGATTTTTCTGAACTTTTTCTGCTAGAATCGCCGTCTGTCTTTTTTCCAACCAGTTCTAGCCATCGAAGGGCCTTGTCTGTAAGGGCTTCGGCGTTCTGAGTGCAGCCATGGATCACGTGGCGGTGCGATGGAACCTTCATCGGCGATCGAACCCCGAATTTAGCGTATTAGGAGTGCTCTCATGGCACGCGTATGCCAAGTAACTGGGAAAGCGCCGATGAGCGGCAACAACGTTTCCCACGCCAACAACAAGACCAAGCGTCGTTTCCTGCCGAACCTGCAAAACCGCCGGTTCTGGGTAGAGAGCGAAAACCGCTGGGTGCGCCTGCGCGTCTCGAACGCCGGCCTGCGCCTGATCGACAAGAACGGCATCGATTCCGTGCTCGCTGACCTGCGCGCACGCGGCGAAGCCTAAGCCCAAGGAGCACAATCATGGCAAAAGGCGCACGCGACAAGATCAAGCTCGAGTCGACCGCTGGTACGGGTCACTTCTACACGACCACGAAGAACAAGCGCAACATGCCGGAAAAGATGGCGATCAAGAAGTTCGATCCCGTCGTCCGCAAGCACGTTGAGTACAAAGAAACCAAGATCAAGTAATCTCCGGTTTCTGCCAGCCTGACGGCGACCGAAAAGCCCCGCACCTGCGGGGCTTTTTGTTTTGCGCGCACGCTCTGGCGCGACGCGGTATGCTCTCCTCTTTCCGCGGCCACGGCCGCCGGAACGCACAAGATCAAAAGCGTAACGATGGAGATGCAGCATGAAATTCGACGTGGCGATCGTCGGCAGCGGCCTGGCAGGGCTGTCGGTCGCACTCAATCTGGCCAGCACGCGACGTGTCGCGCTGATCGCGAAGCGGTCGATGATGGAGGGCGCGAGCGATAACGCGCAAGGCGGCATCGCGGCTGTCCTCGATTCGGCGGACAGCATCGAGAACCACGTCGACGACACGCTGGTCGCCGGCGGCGGCCTGTGCGACGAAGGCGCGACGCGCTACATCGTCGAGCACGGCCGCGAAGCGATCGAATGGCTGATCTCGCAGGGCGTGCCGTTCACGAAGGACGATGCGGCCGAACTCGGTTTCCACCTGACGCGCGAAGGCGGCCACAGTCACCGCCGGATCATCCACGCGGCCGACGCGACCGGCCATGCCGTGCTCGCGACATTGTCCGACCGCGCGCGCCAGCATCCGAACATCACGTTCTTCGAAAACCACCACGCGATCGACCTGATCACGTCGGACCGGCTCGGCCTGCCCGGCCGCCGCTGTCACGGCCTGTATGTGCTCGACGTCGACAACGACCGCACGATCACGATCGAAGCGCCGCATACGGTGCTCGCAACGGGTGGCGCCGGCAAGGTCTACCTGTACACGACGAACCCCGACACCGCGACCGGCGACGGCATCGCGATGGCGTGGCGTGCGGGCTGCCGCGTGTCGAACATGGAATTCATCCAGTTCCACCCGACCTGCCTGTTCCATCCGTATGCGAAGTCGTTCCTGATTTCGGAAGCCGTGCGCGGCGAAGGCGGCCTGTTGAAGCTGCCCGACGGCACGCGCTTCATGCCCGCACACGATCCGCGCGCCGAGCTTGCGCCGCGCGACATCGTCGCGCGCGCGATCGACTTCGAGATCAAGAAGCGCGGTATCGATTGCGTGTATCTCGACATCAGCCACCAGCCGGAAGCGTTTCTGCGCGAACACTTCCCGACGATCCACGCGCGCTGCCTCGAATTCGGCATCGACATCGCCAAAGAGCCGATTCCCGTCGTGCCGGCCGCGCACTACACGTGCGGCGGCGTCGTCACCGACCTCGCCGGGCGCACCGATCTCACCGGCCTGTATGCGGTCGGCGAAACGTCGTACACGGGGCTCCACGGCGCGAACCGTCTCGCGAGCAATTCGCTGCTCGAATGTCTCGTGATCGGCCGTGCGGCGGCCGAGGCGATCGAGGCGGCCGGCTTCGATGCCGAAACGCCGGCCACGCTGCCCGCGTGGGACGAGAGTCGCGTATCGGATGCGGACGAGGAAGTCGTCGTGGCGCACAACTGGGACGAGCTGCGCCGCCTGATGTGGAACTACGTCGGCATCGTGCGCACCGACAAGCGCCTCGAACGCGCGAAGCACCGGTTGTCGCTGCTGCGCGACGAGATCCAGGAGTACTACGCGAACTTCCGCGTGACGCGCGACCTGCTCGAACTGCGCAACCTCGTTGACGTGGCGACCCTGATCGTGAAGAGCGCGCACTCGCGCCGCGAAAGCCGCGGGCTGCACTACAGCCGAGACTGGCCGAACACGCTGCCGAAGGCACTGCCGAGCGTGCTTACGCCGCGCGCGCGTCGCTGAGCGGCCCTCCCCGGCTGCAGCCGGGGGCGCACAAGAAAAAGCCGTTGGCGTTTGCGCGCCAACGGCTTTTTTTGTCTGACTGGACGAGGTTCGGTCAGTCGACGATCCGCATCGAATAGTCGGTCGCGCGGACGTCCTTCGTCAGCGCGCCGATCGAGATGCGATCGACGCCCGTTTCCGCGAACGCGCGCACCGTGTCGAAATTGACGCCGCCGGATACTTCGAGCACGGCCTTGCCGTTCGCCACGTGCACCGCTTCGCGCATCATGTCGAGCGTGAAGTTGTCGAGCAGCACCGACTGCGCGCGATGCGCGAGCGCCGTGTCGAGCTGCGCGAGCGTCTCGACTTCGACCTGCACGGGCACGCCGGACTCCAGCGCGAACGCCGCATCGAGCGCTTCGCCGACACCACCTGCCGCCGCAATGTGGTTCTCCTTGATCAGGATGCCGTCGTACAGCGCGAGACGCTGGTTCTCGCCCCCGCCGACGCGCACCGCATACTTCTGCGCGAGCCGCAGGCCCGGCAGCGTCTTGCGCGTATCGAGGATCTTCGTGCGCGTGCCTTCGACGCGATCGACGTAGCGGCGCGTCGCGGTCGCGACGCCCGACAGCAACTGCAGGAAATTGAGCCCGTTGCGCTCGGCCGTCAGCAGCGCGCGCGCCGGTCCGTCGAGTTCGCAGACGGTCGAATCGGGCGTCATGCGGTCGCCTTCGCGATAGCGCCATTGCACGGTGATCGACGGATCGATCCGCGCGATCACGGCCTCGAACCACGGCACACCGCACAGCACGGCTTCCTCGCGCACGATGATGCGTGCACGGCGGTGCCCGCCGGCCGGCACGAGCCGCCCGGTCTGGTCGCCGGTACCGACGTCTTCCGCGATCGCATCGGCCACGTTGCGCGCGATCGCATCGTCGAATGCCGCGCCGTATTGCTCGCGGACGATGTCGAACAGCGGGGATACAGCCTGACTCATGCAGCCCCCACGTTCGCAAACAGTTGCTGGTCGTGCTGCAGATCGCCGCTCGCCTGCACGCGCTTCTTGTGCGCCGCTGCGAAATCGAGCATCCGGTCGATCGGCAGGCGTGCGCGCTCACCGATCGCGGGATCGACGAAGATCTCGTTGTGACCGCGTTCGAGCACGTCGGCGAGGTTCGCGAGGCCGTTCATCGCCATCCACGGGCAGTGCGCGCAGCTCTTGCAAGTTGCGCTATTGCCGGCCGTCGGCGCGGCGATGAAGGTCTTGCCGGGCGCGGCCAGCTGCATCTTGTGCAGGATGCCGAGATCGGTGGCGACGATGAAGTGCGTCGCGTCGAGCTTGACGGCCGCGTCGATCAGTTGCGTGGTCGAGCCGACCACATCGGCCTGCGCGACGACGTTTTCCGGCGATTCGGGGTGGACGAGCACCTTCGCGTCCGGATACTCGGCGCGCAGCAGGTCGAGTTCGATACCCTTGAACTCGTCGTGAACGAGGCACGAGCCTTGCCACAGCAGCATGTCCGCGCCGGTTTTCTTCTGGATGTAGCTGCCGAGATGGCGATCCGGCGCCCAGATGATCTTCTCGCCGCGTGCGTGCAGGTCGGCCACGATCTCGAGGCCGATCGACGACGTGACCATCCAGTCCGCGCGCGCCTTCACGGCCGCGCTGGTATTCGCATAGACGACGACGGTGCGGTCGGGATGCGCGTCGCAGAATGCCGAGAATTCGTCGACCGGGCAGCCGAGATCGAGCGAGCAGGTCGCGTCGAGGTCGGGCATCAGGATCCGCTTGTTCGGGCTCAGGATCTTTGCGGTTTCGCCCATGAAGCGCACGCCGGCGACGACCAGCGTCTGCGCGTCGTGATCGCGGCCGAAGCGGGCCATTTCGAGTGAATCGGCGACGCAACCGCCGGTTTCGTCGGCGAGTTCCTGCAACTCGGCATCGACGTAGTAATGCGCGACCAGCACGGCCTTTTCACGCACGAGCAATGCCTTGATGCGCTCCTTCAGCGCAACCCGCTCTTCGGCGGACGGTGCGTCGGGCACCTTGGCCCACGCCTGTCCCACGCCGCACACGGTCCCGGCTGCAACGGGCCGATCGTATTCGACGGGTTTGATCGTCGACTGCATCTCCATATCTCCTGTCGGCGGGAGTTAGTGCTTTAGCACTTACTCCCGCCCCATGCTTCGCGGTCGGCGGGAGTTAGTGCTTCAGCACTTACTCCCACCCCATGCTTCGCGGTCGACCAGAGTTAGTGCTTTAGCGCTTACTCTGATCCCATGCTTCGCGGTCGACCAGAGTTAGTGCTTCAGCACTTACTCCGATCCCATCCCCTGCGTTCGCCCCGGAACAACGCTTCCACGCTGCCCCAAGCCTCATACGAATCCGGCCCTGCCGATCACCGTTCAAAAACCGGCGGACCAAATAAAAAACCCCGCCAACGCGGGGTTTTTGACGTCCTTAGATTCTAATCGATTTCGAATCAGGCGTAGCGGCGCAGGCGCGTCGCGAATTCCTGCAGCGCCTTGATGCCGCTTTGTTCTGCGCGATGGCACCAATCCTGCAATTGCGCGAGCAGCTGTTCGCGCGATGCGGTCGAGCGATCCCAGATCGCGGCGAGATCCTGGCGCAGCTGGAAGTACGTTTGCAGCTTCTGGCTGTTCGCGAAGATTTCCGGCAGCAGCTTCTTCTGCGGCTCGTCGAGGCCGTCGGCATCCTTGTGGAACCACTTGCGCGCGCCACGCATCATCTGGTACTTCTCGCCGCCGATTTCCTTCAGGTGCGCGAGCTCCTGACGGTACGCACGCTTCACGGCCTTGCCGTAGCGCGCCATCACTTCGTAGCGGTTCGACAGCACGGCCTGCAGCGTTTCCTGGTCGAGCACCGTCTTCGGCTTGTTCAGGCGCGGCGTCGGCGCAACCTTCTTCACCTTCGCGAGACCGAACGCCGACATGATTCGGATGTACATCCAGCCGATGTCGAACTCGTACCACTTGTTCGACAGCTTCGCCGACGTCGCGAACGTGTGGTGGTTGTTGTGCAGTTCTTCGCCGCCGATCACGATGCCCCACGGGAACAGGTTCGTGCTCGCGTCGGCCGAGTTGAAGTTGCGATAACCCCAGAAGTGACCGAAGCCGTTGACGACGCCAGCCGCCCAGAACGGAATCCAGACCATCTGCACGGCCCACACGGTCAGGCCGATCACGCCGAACAGCGCGACGTCGATCACCATCATCAGGCTGATGCCGAGAATCGGGTACTTCGAATAGACATTGCGCTCGACCCAGTCGTTCGGCGTGCCGTGGCCGAACTTGCGCATCGTCTCTTCATTCTTCGCTTCCGCGCGATACAGCTCGGCGCCTTCGAGGAACACCTTCCAGATGCCGCGCGTCTGCGGGCTGTGCGGATCTTCCTCGGTCTCGCACTTCGCATGGTGCTTGCGGTGAATCGCGGCCCACTGGCCGGTCAGCATGCCGGTCGTCATCCACAGCCAGAGGCGGAAGAAGTGGCTCGCGATCGGATGCAGCTCAAGCGCGCGGTGCGCCTGGCAACGGTGCAGGTAGACCGTCACGCCGATGATCGTGACGTGCGTGACGGCGAGCGCGAACAGCGCGACCTGCCACCACGAAAAATGCAGGAGCCCGTGGGAAAGAAAATCGAGCAGGGAATTCAACAAGGCAGTTACCTGTGATGAGAGCGACGCCGGCCCGCGCCAAGCGTCAGAAAAATGAAAGCATACCGCGTGTAGACCAGAATTTTACTTCAACCGTTCCAAGTCTTTGTAAAAAATGAACATTTTCTTGCCCTGACGCAACAAGCGCAGTCCATGGGCGGACTTGGAAAGGCCCGCGATCCGGTTCCGACCGCGGGGTCGATACGATTGACGGCCGGCGTGCGCTACGCAGCCGGTGCGCGCCCGTCCACCGCGCCGTTGCCGGCCGCCGGATCGAGCCCGGCCGCGGCAGGAAAACCGTCAGGCAACCCGACGACGCGCACTTCGCGCTGCGGGAACGGAATCGAAATCCCGTGCTCGCTGAACAGGCGCCAGATGTTGCGGTTCACGCTCGAACGCACGCCGGACGTGCCTTTCGCCGAATCCTCGATCCAGAAACCGAGCTCCAGGTCGATCCCGTCCGCCCCGAAACTCACCAGATACGGGGTCGGAGCGGGCTCCGCCAGCACGCGCGGCACGCCCTTCGCCGCATCGGCGAGCAGCGTGAGCGCATGCTCGACGTCGCTCGTGTACGCGACCTGCACCGCGACCTTCGCGTAGCCGCGCGTCAGGTATGACGACTGGTTCTGCACGACGTCGGTGATCAGCTTCTCGTTCGGGATCAGCGTCTCGTTGCCGTCGAGGCCACGCACGACCGTATAGCGCGTGCGGATCTGCGTGACGATGCCCTGCAGCCCGCCGACGCTGATCGCATCGCCGAGCCGCAGCGAGCGGTCGAGCAGGATGATGAAGCCCGACACGTAGTTGCTGGCGATCTTCTGCAGCCCGAAACCGAGGCCGACACCCACCGCACCGCCGAACACGCCGAGCACCGTCACGTCGATACCGACCAGCGACAGCCCGATCAGGATCGCCGCGAACACGAGCAGCGCGCGGCCGACCCGCGACAGCACGACCTTCAGGTTCGCGTCGAGCGTGCTCGCGCGCGTGAGGCGATCCTCGAGCACCGAACCGAGCCACATCGCGACCATCAGCGTCACGCACACCCACAACGCGCCCGAGATCACCGACAGCAGCGTGAGATGCGCATTGGCGACACGGAACTGCACGCTGTCGAGCCAGCCGAGCACGTCGCGCTGGATGCCGAGCACCGTCAGCACCATCGCGGCCCACACGACGGTCGACACGATCTTCTCGACGATCGACAGCCACGCATGCGTGTGGCCGTCGCGCGCGAACACGCGCCGCGCAAAGAAGAACAGCACGTAGATCGACCCGATGCCGAACAGCGGCACGAGCGCAAGCGACAGCAGCGACGTCGACATGAACGGGTCGAACGCGAGCTGCGCAGCGCCGACGAACACGCTGCCGAACAGCGGAAACAACGCGCGCTTCAGGCTTTGCGCGCCCGCGCCGGGCGCGCGGCCAGCCGCGCGGCGACGCGCATCGATGCGGCCGTGCACGAAGCGCGCGGTCACCCACGCGAAGCACAGCGCGCCGACGAGGATCGCCGCCTGCCAGATCATCACCGGCTGGTGGAAGTCACGAATGACCGATGCCAGCCGGTGCGACAGCAGGCGGCTCTGCAGATTTTCCATCGTCCGTCCGGGCAGTCGTTACTGCGCGGCGCGCCGTTCGAGCACCGCGGCGAAGAAGCCGTCGGTCGCGTGACGATGCGGCCACAGCGACAGGTAGTCGCCCGTCTCCAGCTCGATGCGCTGGTCGGCCAGCACCTGCTGCGCCGGCACCAGCACGAAATCGGGATGATCGGCCAGGAACTGTTCGACGATGCGTTCGTTCTCGGCGTCGAGCACGCTGCAGGTCGCGTAGACGAGCCGGCCGCCCTTCTTCACGAGACGCGCGGCGCTCGCGAGGATCGACGCCTGCTTCGGCGTCAGCTCGTCGATCGCCGAGCGCGTCTGGCGCCACTTCAGGTCCGGGTTGCGGCGCAGCGTGCCGAGGCCGCTGCACGGCGCGTCGACCAGCACGCGGTCGATCTTGCCGGCGAGCCGCTTGATCTTCGCATCGTGTTCGCTGTCGATCAGCACCGGGTTCACGTTCGACAGCCCGCTGCGCGCGAGGCGCGGCTTCAGCTTCGCCAGGCGCTTTTCCGACACGTCGAACGCATAGAGACGCCCGGTCGAGCGCATCATCGCGCCCAGCGCGAGCGTCTTGCCGCCCGCGCCCGCGCAGAAATCGACGACCATCTCGCCGCGGCGCGGCGCGACCAGCGAGCACAGCAACTGGCTGCCTTCGTCCTGCACCTCGATCGCGCCTTCCTCGAACAGCCTCAGGCGCGTCAGCGCCGGCTTGCCGACCACGCGCACGCCGAACGGTGAAAACGGTGTCGCGCCCGCATCGATGCCTTCCGCGCGCAACCCGTCGATTACCTGATCACGGCTGGCCTTCTGCGCGTTGGCACGCAGGTCGAGCGGCGCCGGGTAGTTCAGCGCGGCGGCGAGCTGTGCAAGCTCCTCGCCATCGAAACGGGCCGACAGTGCCTGGTGGATCCAGTCGGGCAGGTTCGAGCGAATGCGCACCGGCAGGCTCGCCGGATCGATCTTCGACACGTGCTCGAGCCATGCGGACTCGGTGTCGGACAGGAACGGCCTCAGCGCGTTGCGGCCGACCGTCTGCATCAGGCCGAGCAGCGTGAGGCGCCGCGCGGGCGTACCGGTGCCGCTTTCGGCAAGATGCGAAAACTCCATCTTCCGGCGCAGCACCGCGAACACCGCTTCGGCGATCACGCCGCGCTCGGCATGCCCGAGCTTCGGGTGCGCGCGGAAAAACCGGCTCGTCGTCGCATCGGCGGGGCCGGCGAACTTCAGCACCTCGGCCAGCAAAGTTTCGGTCTGGCCAATCAGGAATCCGTGCAGCTTCATACGCCCTCACTCGTTTCGGTATGCGGTTGATCCGCGAAAATCCAGCGCGCCTCTTCCGGCGCCACCACTGCACGGCCGTTCTCGAGGCGCAGACGCCCCTCGACGAACCAGCGCACCGCGCGCGGATACAGCACATGCTCGACCGTCAGCACGCGCTGCGCGAGCGCGGCCGCGTCGTCGCCCGCGCGCACGGGCACCGCGCCCTGCGCGACGATCGCGCCGCTGTCGAGCTCGGGAATCACGAAATGCACGCTCGCGCCATGCAGCGCGACACCCGCGTCGAGCGCCTGCTGGTGCGTGTGGATGCCCTTGAAGCTCGGCAGCAGCGACGGATGGATGTTCAGCAGCCGGCCTTCATATCGTCTGACGAATGCGGGCGTGAGGATGCGCATGAAGCCGGCGAGGACCACGAGATCGGGCGCGAATCGGTCGATCTCGGCGGCCAGCGCCGCGTCGAAGCTGTCGCGGCCATCGAACGACCGGTGGTCGACCACCGCCGTCGCCACCCCGTGCGACGCGGCAAATGCCAGGCCGGCCGCGTCGGGCCGGTTGGCGATCACGGCGGCAACCTCGGCCGGCCAGCGTTCCTGCGCGCACGCGCGGACGATGGCCTCCATGTTGCTGCCGCGACCGGAAATCAGGATCACGAGTTTTTTCATTCGCGAATTTTACCATTCGCCCCCGCGTTTCCCCCCTTCTCGGCCGCCGGCCCGCCCGAACGTTTATAATCTTCTGCTTTGCGGCATCCCACCGCCCATTCCCCGACGCTGCATCCGCTATCGTGAAAGTCTTCCGCGGCCTGCCCAACGCCGAGAGCCGCGCCCCGTGCGCGCTGACGATCGGCAACTTCGACGGTGTCCATCGCGGCCACCAGGCCCTGCTCGCGCGCGTGCGCGCGGCAGCGGACGCGCGCGGCCTGCCCGTGTGCGTGATGACGTTCGAGCCGCACCCGCGCGAATTCTTCAACCCGGCCGGCGCGCCGCCGCGCATCGCGATGCTGCGCGACAAGCTCGAGGCGTTGCGCGATCACGGCGTCGACCGCGTGGTCGTCGAGCACTTCAACCACACGTTCGCGAGCCAGTCGCCGCAAACGTTCGTCGAACGCACGCTGGTGAACGGGCTGCACACGCGCTGGATGATGGTCGGCGACGATTTCTGCTACGGCGCGAAACGCGCGGGCACCTTCGACACGCTGAAGGCAGCCGGCGCGCAGTACGGTTTCGAGGTCGAGCAGATGGGTACGGTGGCCGGCAGCGACGGCACGCGCATCTCGAGTTCGGGCGTGCGCGCCGCGCTCGCGGCCGGCGATCTCGACGCGGCCGCGCAGGCGCTCGGCCACGGCTACGCGATCAGCGGCCACGTCGCGCACGGGCTGAAGCTCGGCCGTGACCTCGGCTTCCCGACGCTGAACATACCGATCGCCCACAAGCGGCCGGCGCTCGCGGGCATCTTCGTCGTGCAGGTGCACGGCCTCGGCCCGGCCCCGCTGCCGGGCGTCGCGAGCCTCGGCCTGCGCCCGACCGTCGACGATTCGGGCCGCGTGCTGCTCGAAGTCCACCTGCTCGACTGGCACGGCGATGCGTACGGCAAGCTCATCCGCGTCGAATTCCTGAAGAAGCTGCGCGACGAGGCGAAATTCGACGATCTCGAGGCGCTGTCGCGCGCGATTGCGCTGGACGTCGCGAATGCGCGCGCGTACTTCATCGAGCGCGACCGTGCGCCGGGCAGCCGCGCCACGGGCTTCTCGACGTCGGCCACCGACCGAATTAGCTGATCCGGACGGCGGCGCCCTGCGCCGCACCCTCGCGCCGCTCACTCGCGCGCACTCCCGATTCACGACGCTCGCGCGTCCCCCGAGATTTAGATAGCGATCCCATCATGAGCAACAAGAAAGCCGATTCGAAACCGCAGGCCAAGTATCCGGTCAACCTGCTCGACACGCCGTTCCCGATGCGCGGCGACCTGCCCAAGCGCGAGCCGCAGTGGGTCAAGGAATGGGAAGAGCGCGGCCTCTACGAGAAGATCCGCGCGGCCAGCGCTGGCCGGCCGAAGTTCATCCTGCACGACGGCCCGCCGTATGCGAACGGCGACATCCACCTCGGTCACGCCGTCAACAAGATCCTGAAGGACATCGTCGTCAAGTCGCGCAACATGGCCGGCTTCGACGCGCCGTACGTGCCGGGCTGGGACTGCCACGGGATGCCGATCGAGATCCAGATCGAGAAGCAGTTCGGCAAGTCGCTGCCGGCGGCCGAAGTGATGAGCAAGGCGCGCGCGTACGCGACCGAGCAGATCGAAAAGCAGAAGGTCGGCTTCAAGCGCCTGGGCGTGCTCGGCGACTGGGCCAATCCGTACAAGACGATGAACTTCCTCAACGAGGCGGAAGAGATCCGCGCGCTCGGCAAGATCATCGAGAAGGGTTATGTGTATCGCGGGCTGAAGCCGGTGAACTGGTGCTTCGACTGCGGCTCGGCGCTCGCCGAAGCGGAAGTCGAGTACAAGGACCGCACCGATCCGACGATCGACGTGATGTTCGCGTTCGCGGAACCGGAAAAGACCGCGCAAGCGTTCGGCCTGCCGGCCCTGCCGCGCGCCGAAGGCGGCATCGTGATCTGGACCACCACGCCGTGGACGATCCCGGCGAACCAGGCGCTGAACCTCCATCCGGAAATCGTCTACGCGCTGGTCGACACCGAGCGCGGGCTGCTGATCATCGCGGAAGAGCGCGTCGAAGCATGCATGACCGACTTCAAGCTGACCGGCCGCGTCATCGCGACGACGCCGGGCGTGAAGCTCGCGAACCTGCGCTTCCACCACCCGCTCGCGTCGGCCCACCCCGGCTACAAGCGCACCTCGCCCGCCTACCTCGGCGACTACGTGACGACCGACACGGGTACCGGCGTCGTGCACTCGTCGCCCGCGTACGGCATCGAGGACTTCGTGTCCTGCAAGGCGCACGGGATGACCGATGCGGACTTCATCAACCCGGTGATGGGCGACGGCCGCTATATCGAATCGCTGCCGCTGTTCGGCGGCCTGTCGATCTGGGACGCGAACCCGAAGATCATCGAGGCGCTGAATGCGGCCGGCTCGCTGCTGCGCAGCGAGAAGTACACGCACAGCTACATGCACTGCTGGCGCCACAAGACGCCGATCATCTACCGCGCGACGTCGCAGTGGTTCGCCGGCATGGACGTGACGCCGCGCGACGGCGGCAAGACGCTGCGCGAAACGGCGCTCGAAGGCGTCGACGCGACCGCGTTCTACCCGTCGTGGGGCAAGCAGCGCCTGTTCAGCATGATCGCGAACCGTCCCGACTGGACGCTGTCGCGCCAGCGCCAATGGGGCGTGCCGATGGCGTTCTTCGTGCACAAGGAAACCGGCGAGCTGCACCCGCGCACGCTCGAGCTGCTCGAGGAAGTCGCGAAGCGCGTCGAGCAGTCGGGCATCGAGGCGTGGCAGACGCTCGACCCGCGCGAGCTGATCGGCGACGACGCGAACCTGTACGAAAAGAACCGCGACACGCTCGACGTGTGGTTCGACTCGGGCACGACGCACTGGCACGTGCTGCGCGGCTCGCACAAGGATCAGCTGCAGTTCCCGGCCGATCTCTACCTCGAAGGTTCGGACCAGCACCGCGGCTGGTTCCACTCGTCGCTGCTCACGGCGTCGATGATCGACGGCCGTGCGCCGTACAAGGGCCTGCTCACGCACGGCTTCACGGTCGACGGCGAAGGCCGCAAGATGAGCAAGTCGCTCGGCAACGGCATCGACCCGCATGAAGTCGCGAACCGCCTCGGCGCGGAAATCATCCGCCTGTGGATCGCGTCGACCGACTATTCGGGCGAGCTCGCGATCTCCGAGGAAATCCTGAAGCGCGTGACCGAAGGCTATCGCCGCATCCGCAACACGCTGCGCTTCCTGCTCGCGAACCTGTCGGACTTCGACTTCGCCCAGCACGCGGTACCGGTCGAGGAATGGCTGGAAATCGACCGCTATGCGGTCGCGTTCTCGCAGCAACTGCAGACGGAGCTGCTCGGCCACTACGAGAAGTACGAGTTCCACCCGGTCGTCGCGAAGCTGCAGACGTACTGCTCGGAAGATCTCGGCGGCTTCTACCTCGACGTGCTGAAGGACCGCCTGTACACGAGCGCGGCCGATTCGCGCGCCCGCCGCTCCGCACAGACGGCGCTGTATCACCTGACGCACGGCCTGCTGCGCGTGCTCGCACCGTTCCTGTCGTTCACGGCGGAAGAAGCGTGGAAGGTGTTCCAGCCGGCCAGCGACACGATCTTCACGGAAACCTACTACGCGTATCCGGAAGTCGCCGGCTCCGCCGCGCTGATCGAGAAGTGGGCGCTGCTGCGCGATGTGCGCGGCAACGTGACGAAGGCGCTCGAGGAAGCGCGCACCGCGAACCGCATCGGTTCGTCGCTGCAGGCCGAAGTTGCGGTGCACGCGAGCGGCGCTCGCTACGACGCGCTCACGAGCCTCGGCGACGATCTCAAGTTCGTGCTGATCACGTCGGCTGCGACGGTCGTCAAGGTCGACGACGAAGCGCAGGAAAGCGTCGACGTGGCCGCGTCGAAGTACCAGAAGTGCGAGCGCTGCTGGCACTACCGCGAAGATGTCGGCGCGCACGCCGATCATCCGACGCTGTGCGGCCGCTGCTTCTCCAACCTGTTTGAAAACGGCGAAATCCGGAGCGCTGCTTAACTATGGCGAAAACCCTGTCGAAACCGGCCAGCGGCGCGCTTGCGCCCTGGCTCGGCATTTCGCTGATCGTGATCCTGTTCGACCAGTTGTCGAAGATCTCGATCCTGAAAACGTTCGTGTACGGCGCGCAGCACGAGCTGACGTCGTTCTTCAATCTCGTGCTGGTGTACAACCGCGGCGCCGCGTTCGGCTTCCTGTCGACCGCGGGCGGCTGGCAGCGCTGGGCGTTCACCGCGCTCGGCATCGCCGCGACGCTCGTGATCTGCTTCCTGTTGAAGCGTCACGGCCAGCAGCGTATGTTCAGCCTGTCGCTCGCCCTGATCCTCGGCGGCGCACTCGGCAACGTGATCGACCGGCTCGTCTACGGCCACGTGATCGACTTCCTCGATTTCCATCTCGGCGCCTGGCACTTCCCGGCGTTCAACCTCGCCGATTCCGCGATTACGATCGGCGCGGTGCTGCTGATCTACGACGAACTGCGTCGCGTGCGCGGCTCACGCTAAGCGCGCATACTCGGCGTCGACGGCCGGCTTCGCGCCGGCCGTTCCGTTCGACCCTTGGAGGCCTGAGTTGGCACACGCAGAACTCGCTGGAAAACACCTCGTTCTCGGCCTGACGGGCGGCATCGCCTGCTACAAGATCGCCGAGCTCACCCGGCTGCTCACGAAGGCTGGCGCGACCGTCCAGGTCGCGATGACCGAAGCCGCGACCCAGTTCATCACGCCCGTCACGATGCAGGCGCTGTCGGGCCGGCCCGTCTACACGAGCCAGTGGGACGCGCGCGTCGACAACAACATGGCGCACATCGACCTGTCGCGCGAAGCCGACGCGATCGTGATCGCGCCCGCGTCGACGGATTTCCTCGCGAAGCTCGCGCACGGGTTCGCGGACGATCTGCTGTCCACGCTGTGCGTCGCACGCGACTGTCCGTTGCTCGTTGTCCCCGCAATGAACCGCCAGATGTGGCAGAACCCGGCCACGCAGCGCAACGCCGCGCAACTGCGCGCGGATGGCGTGTCGGTGCTCGGCCCGGATTCGGGTACGCAGGCGTGCGGCGAAGTCGGCGACGGCCGCATGCTCGAGCCCGAGGCGATCTATGAAGCGATCGTCGCGCACTTCGCGCCGAAGGTGCTCGCGCACCGGCGCGTGCTGATTACCGCCGGCCCGACGTTCGAGCCGCTCGACCCGGTGCGCGGCCTCACGAACCGCTCGAGCGGCAAGATGGGCTTCGCGCTCGCGCGCGCCGCGCAGCAGGCTGGCGCCGACGTGCATCTGGTCGCGGGGCCGGTGGCGCTCGACACGCCGTGGGGCGTCTACCGCCAGGACGTGCAGACGGCCCAGCAGATGTACGACGCGGTCATGCATGCCGTCGCCGATGCCGACATCTTCATCGCGGTGGCCGCGGTCGCCGACTGGCGCGTTGCGCAGCCGGCCGAGCACAAGATGAAGAAGACGGCCGACCACAAGGTGCCCGCGCTCGCGTTCGTCGAGAACCCCGACATCCTCGCGTCGGTCGCGGCGCTGCCCGATCCGCCGTTCTGCGTCGGGTTCGCGGCGGAAAGCGGCGACCTCGACGTGCACGGCGACGAGAAGCGCAAGCGCAAGAACGTGCCGCTGCTCGTCGGCAACCTCGGCCCGCTGACGTTCGGCCGCGACGACAACGAAGTCGTGCTGTTCGAGGCCGCCGGCCTCACGCGCCTGCCGCGCGCACCGAAGGACGAACTCGCGCACACGCTCGTCGCGGAAATCGCGAAGCGCCTGCCCGACAACCGCCTGATCTGATCTCCCGCGCGGCGGCCGTCGCTGCCGCGCCCTTCCCGACCCATCCGACGACCGCATGAAACTCGACCTGAAGATTCTCGACGCGCGCATGCGCGACTACCTGCCCGCCTACGCGACCACCGGCAGCGCGGGCCTCGACCTGCGTGCGTGCCTCGATGCGCCGCTGACGCTGAAGCCGGGCGAAACGGCGCTCGTGCCGACCGGCCTCGCGATCCATCTCGCCGATCCCGGCTACGCGGCGCTGATCCTGCCGCGCTCGGGCCTCGGCCACAAGCACGGCATCGTGCTCGGCAACCTCGTCGGCCTGATCGATTCCGATTACCAGGGCCAACTGATGATCTCGACGTGGAACCGCGGCCAGACCGAGTTCGTGCTGAACCCGTTCGAGCGCCTCGCGCAGCTCGTGATCGTGCCGGTCGTGCAGGCGCAGTTCAACATCGTCGACGACTTCGCCGAAAGCGATCGTGGCGAGGGCGGCTTCGGCAGCACCGGCCGTCACTGAACGACGCAACGAAAAAGGGGCCTCCTGGAAGGCCCCTTTTTCTTTTCCTTCGCCGTCATTCCTCGACGGGTTGTGCGATCCGCACGGGCGTCAGGTCGCGCTGCCGCGCCTGGGCCACGATCGCGTAGATCACCAGCGCGACCAGCACCCCAAGCAGCACGGCCGACGAACCGATCGTGCCGAGCGCGAGACCGCCCTTCGCCGCCGGCTTCGTCAGCAGGTCGCCGACCGTCGCGCCGAACGGGCGCGTGAGCACGAACGCGGCCCAGAACAGCAGCACACCCGAGATCCGCGTGAAGTAGTGGGCGAGCACGATCAGCGCGAGCAGCCCGCCGATCAGCAGCGCGCCGCCGCCGAAGCCGAGCCCGGAGCTGTCCGCGAGGAAATCGCCGAGCGCGGTGCCGAGCGTATTCGAGAACAGGATCGCGATCCAGTACAGCAGCTCGACCTTGCGCGTACGGATCAGGTCGACCGACAGCGATTCGCCGCTGAGTCGCCACACCGCGAAGATGGCCAGCAGGATCGCGACCAGGATCGACGAGCCGGCTGCATAGCCGAGGCCGAGCGTGCGGTCCATGAAGTCCGACATCGTGGTGCCGGCCGTGCTCGTCGCGACGATCACGGCCCAGTAGATGGCCGGGCGATAGCGTGTCGTTTTGAGCTGCGCGCCCAGCGTCACGAGAAAGAAACCGAACAGCAGGATGGAGCTCACCGCGTAGCCGACGTTCAGCGTCATCGACAGCAGGTCGCCGCCGGTTTCGCCAAGCGTAGTCGCGCAGATCTTCATGATCCAGAACGCGAGCGTGATTTCGGGAAGTTTGTTCATTCGAACCCCTTTATGCAGGAAAGCGGCGGTCCGGCGCGTGCCGGCCCGCCTTGCAGACAGGATCGAATGTAGTCGCCGCGGGCTTAACGGCACCTTAGCGAACGGGGAATCGACGCGGGCGGCCGCGCCATGGCCATCAACGCGCGTGTTGGTGCCGGTAATGCAGCGCGTACGCGAGCGTGAGCAGCACGACGAACACGACGCCGACCACCATCGTCATCCGGAATTCACGCGTGAACGCGGTCGTGAACAGGATCGCCGCGACGAGCCCCGCACCGAGCAGGCTGCCGAACGGGTGCCCCCACATCCGGAACGCGAGCGCGGGGCCGCGATACCGCGCACGGAAGCGCAGGTGCGTGACGAAGATCATCAGCCACGTGAACAGCGCGCCGAACATCGCGATCGCCATCATCACGGTGAACGCGGTGTCGGGTGCCAGCGCGACCAGCACGGCCGCCACCGCGACGCCGCTCGTCGAGATCCACAGCGCCGCGCGCGGCACGCCATTCGTGCCGAGCTGGCCGAACACCGCCGGCGCGAGTCGCGCGCGCGACAGGCTGAACATCATCCGCGTCGTCACGTAAAGCTGGCTGTTCATCGCCGACAGCGCCGCGATCAGCAGCACGAAGTTGATCACGCCTGCCGCGTACGGCACGTGAGTCGCAGCCATCACCTTCACGAACGGGCTTTCGTCGGTACCGGCCTGCGTCCACGGCACGATCGCGAGCATCAGCGACAGCGTCAGCAGGTAGAACAGCACGAGCCGGAACACGGTCGAGCGGAACGCGCGCGTGACCGCGTGCTGCGGATCGCGTGCCTCGCCGGCCGCGATCGCGACGGCTTCGATGCTCATGTAGCTGAAGATCGCGACGATCACCGCGACCCAGGTACCCCACGGCCCCTTCGGCATGAAGCCGCCGTGCGCGGTGTAGTTCGCGAAACCGATGCCCGATGCGGCCGGCGCCGACCACACGAGATACGCACCGAGCACGATGAACACGATGATCGCCGCAATCTTCAGCAGCGAGAACGCATATTCGACCGTGCCGTACAGCGTGACGCTCGCGAGATTCACGGCGATCAGCAGCGCGGAGAAGCCGATTACCCAGTACCAGCCGGGCACGGCCGGGAACCAGTACTTCATGAACACGGCGATCGCGCTGATCTCGGTGCCGATCGCAAACACGACCGCGAACCAGTACGCATAGCGCACCAGGAAGCCCGCGAGCGGGCCGACATAGTGCTCGGCATACGCGCCGAACGAGCCGGCCGTCGGATGTGCGACCGTCATTTCCGCGAGCGCGCCCATCAGCAGCAGCGCGATCAACGCACCGATCGCATACGAGACCAGCACGCTCGGGCCGGCGAGCCCGATCGCGAACCCGCTGCCGAGGAACAGCCCCGTGCCGATCGCGCCGCCGATCGCGATCATCGCCATCTGCCCTGACGTCAGCGCATGGCGCAAACCCTGTTCGCGCGCGACGATGTCGTCGAACGTCCGTTGTTGTTGTGTCACTGCGTTGCCACTCCCCTGCACCACCCACGCGCCGCCGGCGCCAGATAAAACGAAACGGCGCGGAAGACATCCCGCGCCGTTCGCATGAACTACCCGATTATCGCTTACTCGACTTCGACCGCCTCTTCGTTCGGCTTGTGCGGCGGATTCGCCAGCTTGTCGAACGACAGCTGCACCTTGTCGTTTTCGTCGACGTCGACCGTCACGTGGCCGCCGTTGACGAGCTTGCCGAACAGCAGCTCGTCGGCCAGCGCGCGCCGGATCGTGTCCTGGATCAGCCGCTGCATCGGCCGCGCGCCCATCAGCGGGTCGAAGCCGTGCTTCGCGAGATGCTTGCGCAACGCGTCGGTGAAGAGCGCGTCGACCTTCTTCTCGTGCAGCTGTTCCTCGAGCTGGATCAGGAACTTGTCGACCACGCGCATGATGATTTCCTCATCGAGCGAGCGGAAGCTGATGATCGAATCCAGGCGGTTGCGGAACTCCGGCGTGAACAGGCGCTTGATGTCGGTCATCTCGTCGCCCGTCTCGCGGCGCGTCGTGAAGCCGATCGTCGCCTTCTGCATCGACTCGGCGCCCGCGTTCGTCGTCATGATGATGATGACGTTGCGGAAATCCGCCTTGCGGCCGTTGTTGTCCGTCAGCGTGCCGTGGTCCATCACCTGCAGCAGCACGTTGAAGATGTCCGGATGCGCCTTCTCGATTTCGTCGAGCAGCAGCACGCAGTGCGGCTTCTTCGTGACGGCTTCGGTCAAGAGGCCGCCCTGGTCGAACCCGACATAGCCCGGCGGCGCGCCGATCAGGCGGCTCACCGCGTGACGCTCCATGTATTCCGACATGTCGAAGCGGATCAGCTCGATGCCGAGCGTGAACGCGAGCTGGCGCGCCACTTCGGTCTTGCCGACGCCCGTCGGGCCGGAGAACAGGAACGCGCCGATCGGCTTGTCCATCTTGCCGAGGCCCGCGCGCGCCATCTTGATCGACGCAGCCAGTGCGTCGATCGCCGGATCCTGGCCGAACACGACGCTCTTCAGGTCGCGGTCGAGCGTCTGCAGCTTGCTGCGGTCGTCCTGCGACACGCTCTGCGGCGGCACACGCGCGATCTTCGAGATGATTTCCTCGATTTCGCTCTTGCCGATCGTCTTCTTCTGCTTCGACTTCGGCAGGATGCGCTGGGCGGCACCCGCTTCGTCGATCACGTCGATCGCCTTGTCCGGCAGGTGACGGTCGGTGATGAAGCGTGCCGACAGTTCGGCCGCGGCCGACAGCGCACCCGACGAATACTTGACGCCGTGATGCTCCTCGAAGCGCGACTTCAGCCCGCGCAGGATCGCGACCGTCTGCTCGACGGTCGGCTCCGTCACGTCGACCTTCTGGAAGCGCCGCGACAGCGCCGCATCCTTCTCGAAGATGCCGCGATACTCGGTGAAGGTGGTCGCGCCGATGCACTTGAGCGTGCCCGACGACAGTGCAGGCTTCAGCAGGTTCGACGCATCGAGCGTGCCGCCCGACGCGGCACCCGCGCCGATCAGCGTATGGATTTCGTCGATGAACAGGATCGCGTGCGGACGCTCCTTCAGCTCTTTCAGCACCGTCTTCAGACGTTGCTCGAAATCGCCGCGGTACTTGGTGCCCGCGAGCAGCGCGCCCATGTCGAGCGAGTAGACCTGCGCGTTCGCGAGGATGTCCGGCACCTCGCCGCGCGTGATGCGATACGCGAGCCCTTCCGCGATCGCGGTCTTGCCGACACCGGCCTCGCCGACGAGCAGCGGATTGTTCTTGCGGCGACGGCACAGCACCTGGACCACGCGCTCGACCTCGGGCTCGCGACCGATCAGCGGATCGATGCGGCCGTCCTTCGCCATCTGGTTCAGGTTCTGCGTGAATTGCGCGAGCGGCGTTTCCTTCTGCGCATTCGCGTCTTCGCTTTCCGCGTTCGCATCGGCCGACTTTGCGGCTTCGCCGTTGTTCGTCTTCGCGATGCCGTGCGAAATGAAGTTCACGACGTCGAGGCGCGTGACGCCCTGCTGCTGCAGGTAGTACACCGCGTGCGAATCCTTCTCGCCGAAGATCGCGACCAGCACGTTCGCGCCGGTGACTTCCTTCTTGCCGTTCGACGTCGACTGGACGTGCATGATCGCGCGCTGGATCACGCGCTGGAAACCGAGCGTCGGCTGGGTATCGACATCGTCGGTGCCCGGGACGGTAGGTGTGTTGTCGTGGATGAAATTGCGCAGGTTCTGACGCAAGTCCTCGATGTTTGCCGCGCACGCGCGCAACACCTCGGCTGCCGTCGGATTATCCAGCAGGGCCAGCAGCAAATGCTCGACCGTAATGAACTCATGGCGCGCCTGGCGTGCTTCCATGAACGCCATGTGCAGGCTGACTTCCAATTCCTGGGCAATCATGCTTCCTCCATCACGCACTGCAGCGGATGCCCGGCCTGCCGCGCATGGGTAACGACTTGCTCAACCTTGGTCGACGCGATGTCCCGCGTATAGACCCCACAAACCCCTCGCCCTTCGCGATGGACCTTCAGCATGATCTGCGTGGCCGTCTCGCGATCCTTCTTGAAATACTCCTGGACCACCATCACGACGAACTCCATCGGTGTGAAGTCGTCGTTCAGCAGCACCACCTTGTACATCGAAGGCGGCTTGAGCTTCTGCTGCTTGCGTTCCAGGACGGTGCTGTCCTGCTTGTCCGGGATAATCGCCATACACCCATTCTAAACAACTCGGACAGGCCCGCAATCCTGCCATTACCCGACCGACCGGCCGGCGCCCTCCCCGGAATCCCGGAACACGCGATCTTCTTCGTGCCATACGAAAGCCGGCTGCGGTGCCGGCTTTCACGCGTGGCGCGGAACACGAACCGTCAGGGGGAACCGCACCGGAACGTCGTGTCCGCATCCAGTATCCCACAAGCCGGGACGACTCGAACGCGTGTCACTCGAGCCTGGTATATGAGCCGATTATGCGGCTTTTCAAGACCTCGCGCTTGGCCGCGTGCTGCCAAGCAAAGCCGGAAAAACCCTGAAAATGGGTTCTTTACAACGACCCTCTAAACGTCTAAAAATTCCACTTGACACTCCAATAAAGAGCGCCAACAATCAAGCTGGCACTTTTTTCAATTTGCCGGTTGGCAAAATGAAAGAGGCCGAAGGTGAGCTTGTGAGGGGGGAACGGCTGTATTTTCCGGTCGTTTAGCTTTTCGAGCGTGCTCGTGGTAAGTAGCAGCGACTGTGTGACAGGGGAAGTAGGAAATGGCAACTGGTATCGTTAAGTGGTTCAACGACGCGAAGGGCTTCGGTTTCATCACTCCCGATGAGGGCGGTGAAGATCTGTTTGCGCACTTCTCGGCTATCACCATGAATGGCTTCAAGACGCTGAAGGAAGGCCAGAAGGTGAGCTTTGACGTCGTTCAAGGACCGAAGGGCAAGCAAGCGTCGAACATCCAGGCCGCATAAGGCACCGGATATCTGACGAAGAAACCCGGCGCATGTATTGCGCCGGGTTTCTTTATTTGAGGCCGGCCAATCGATAATCGATTGGCCGGCCTTTTCGTTCAATCCCGATAATTGAACACGCATTGTCTTGTCTCGCGCGCAAATCGGATACTCGTCCGGCACGTGAAACATAATCACTACTTCGTTACACGACCTTCAGCGTGCCCATCATGCCGAGATCCTCGTGTTCGAGAATGTGGCAATGAAACATGCGCTCGCCGGGCATGTCTTGCGTGACGAGAATCGTCACGGTTTCACCGCTGCGCACGTTCACGGTATCGCGCCATGCACGGAACGGTTCGCTCGTGCGCGAACCGCCCGACGCACGCTCGATCACCTGGAACTGCGTGCCGTGCAGGTGGAACGGGTGATCCATGTCGGTGCCATTGCGGATCGTCCAGCGCTCGACGTCGCCACGGCGGCTCGTGAGCGTCGCGCGGTGCGGCGCGTAGGTGTCGCCGTTGATCGTGAAGCGCATGCCCGCCGGGCGGCCGTGCGCCCCGCCCTTCATCATCGCGTCCATGTCCATCTCTTCGCCGAACGCGACCTCCTTGTGCGCGACCGGCTCGCCCAGCGGCGGCACCGCGCGCAGCGTCGCCGGCAGCACACGTGCGGCGGCCGGCGCGAATGCGACGTTGGCCAGGGCCAGGGCCAGCGCCGGATCGGGCGGCAGGCTGCCGTGCCCGTCATCGTGCGACATCGACATCGTGCGGCGGTCGTAGTCAGCCGCCTGCAACACCGCGTGCGACGGGCGATCGCCGGCACGCACCAGCAGCTCCGCCCGTTCGCCCGGCGCGATCAGCAGCGACGTGACGCGGCGCGGTGCGTCGAACAGCCCGCCGTCGGTGCCCGCGTGCTCGAACGCACGGCCGTCGTCGAACGCGACGCGCAGGTAGCGCGCGCTGCACGCGTTCCACACGCGCCAGCGCTCGTCGCCCGCGACGTCGAGCCGCGGCCGGCGCGCGCCGTTGACCAGCACGAACTGGCCCTCGCGGCCGTTCATCCAGTCCATCATGTCGTTCGGTGCAATCGTGCCGTCGCGCGCAAGCTTCAGGTCCGACACAAACAGGTTGCGCTCGGGCCAGCCGGCCAGCGGATCGTCCGCGGCGCGCACGACGAACGGGCCGGCCAGCCCGCGGAAGACCTGCTCGGCCGTCATCATGTGCGGATGCGGGTGGTACCAGTAGGTGCCGGCACTCCCCTTCGGCAGCGTGAAGCGGTACACGCGCGACGCGCCGGGCGCGACGGGATCGGACGGATTACCGTCCTGGTCGGGCGGCACGGGCAGGCCGTGCCAGTGGATCGTCGACGGCTGCGGTAGCTGGTTCACGAACTTGATCTCGACCGTGTCGCCCTCGCGCACGTCGATCAGCGGACCGACGACGGGGCCCTGCGTGCCCGCACCGAACTGCCAGAACGTGGTCGGCCGCGCGCCGTGCAGCATCGGGCGCGCTACCGGCTGCGCCACCAGCGTGGCCCGGAACGTGCCGGGCTCGCGGCTTTCGTTCGCGAGCGTGCGCAGCGCCGCAAGCGGCGCGCCGGCCGGCAGCGCGTCGGCGGCCGCGAGCGCAGCCGGGGCGGACTTGCCGTGCTGCCCGTGCCCTGCCATCCCCGACATGCCGGACATGCCTGGCATGTCGTCCATCGAGTCCATACCGGCCATGCCTGCGTGACCGGCATGCTGCGCCCACGCGGCGCGCGCGAACAGCGACGCGGCCGCGACACCGATGGCGCGCGACAGGAAGGTTCTCCGTATCATCAATCGTTCCTCGTTATCCATGCTGCGTCGCGCGGCCGCCGCAACGCCCGCGCCGGCGGGCTGTCGCTCGATGCGCGACGCGAATCCTGATGCCCGCGTCATCATAACCGCAGGCCCATATTGAAAAGCGCCGCCGCCGGCCGGGCGGCGATACGCCGCAGCGTTCAACAACGCCGTACCCGATTCATGCACGTCGACCGACATCGCCGACCGGCGCTGCACGGCGAGTCACGCGCGACCGCAACCCCACTCAATCCCGCCCCTTGCGGCTTCCAGGTGGTCGCCCGGCGCCTGTCGTTCGGCCCCGCCTTGGCGCTTGCCGCACCACCCGCCCGCCATCCCGTCAATTTTTCACAATGCGGAACAAGTCTCTGCGTTGTAAAAATTCGTGGTGCAGGGCACAAATTTCCCGTTTCGCGATGCCAAAAAACGTTCCGCAATACAAAACGATGCAAATAATTATTTGTTTTTAAAAGAGAATTTTTGTTTAGTGAAGCTGTTCTACATGCACCATCCGATCGGGTCCCGGACGTAGACTTTGTTCCATGCACTGACGCTTCGCCACGACGTTCGATACGGAACCCGGTGCAAGCAGCCAGTCGGGCCACCAGATGGCACAACAGAATCGCTTGTGATCAGAAAGGGAGAACGGAAATGAAGGGATTTCGCTTTGGTTCAGCGCTCGGGTCGTTCTACATCCTGCCGGGTAACGGCGGCTGGGAAGCGACGTTCGGCAACGCCCTGCTCGGCGCGTTCTCGTGCCCCGAAGTGGCAGCCGACCACATCTCCCGCGGCGACTGCGAGCAACCGTCCGAACTGGATACGGCCACGCTCGAAGTGCCGCACGAAATCGCCGAATGGGAAATCGTTCACGTCTGAATGGCAAGCCTGCAACGAAAAACGCCCCGGGCGTCCGGGGCGTTTTCCTTTTGTAACGGGCGGCAGGCGGCAATGCCCACCGCGCCGGTACACGCATCGACTCGCGCGATCGCGCGGCCCGCGTCAGGCGACCGCGTCGACGATGCCGTTCAGCGTCGCGCTCGGGCGCATGGCCTGGCTCGTCAGGTCGACGTTCGGACGGTAGTAACCGCCGATGGCCTGCGCGTTGCCCTGCGCAGCCGCCAGTTCTTCCAGGATGCGCGCTTCGTTGTCGGACAGCGCCTTCGCCACGCCTTCGAACTGCGCCTTCAGCGCCGCGTCGTCGCTCTGCTCGGCCAGCGCCTGCGCCCAGTACAGGCACAGGTAGAAGTGGCTGCCGCGGTTGTCGAGGCCGCCGACCTTGCGCGCCGGCGACTTGTTCTCGTCCAGGAACTTGCCGGTCGCCTGGTCGAGCGTCTTCGCGAGCACGACCGCCTTCGGGTTCTGGTAGGCGTTGCCGAGGTGCTCGAGCGACGCGGCCAGCGCGAGGAATTCGCCGAGCGAATCCCAGCGCAGGAAGCCTTCCTCGACGAACTGCTGCACGTGCTTCGGCGCGGAGCCGCCCGCCCCCGTTTCGAACATCCCGCCGCCGGCCATCAGCGGCACGATCGACAGCATCTTCGCGCTGGTGCCGAGTTCCATGATCGGGAACAGGTCGGTCAGGTAGTCGCGCAGCACGTTGCCGGTGACCGAGATCGTGTCCTTGCCCGCGCGGATGCGATCGAGCGAGAAACGCGTCGCGTCGACCGGCGTCATCACGCGGATGTCGAGGCCGTTCGTGTCGTGATCCTTCAGGTAACGCTCGACCTTCGCGATGATCTGCGCGTCGTGTGCGCGAGCCGGATCGAGCCAGAACACGGCCGGTGCGCCGGTCGCGCGCGCGCGGTTCACCGCGAGCTTGACCCAGTCCTGCACCGGTGCGTCCTTCGTCTGGCACATGCGCCAGATGTCGCCCGCTTCCACCGCATGCTCGAGCAGCACGTTGCCCGCTTCGTCGGTGACGCGCACGACGCCGTCCGCCGGGATCTGGAACGTCTTGTCGTGCGAACCGTATTCTTCAGCCGCCTGCGCCATCAGGCCGACGTTCGGCACGCTGCCCATCGTGACCGGATCGAACGCGCCGTGCTGCTTGCAATCCTCGATCACGGCCTGGTAGACACCCGCGTAGCAACGATCCGGAATCACGGCCTTCGCGTCGTACAGTTGGCCGTCCGGGCCCCACATGCCGCCCGAATCGCGGATCATCGCCGGCATCGACGCGTCGACGATCACGTCGCTCGGCACGTGCAGGTTCGTGATGCCCTTGTCGGAGTTGACCATCGCGAGGCGCGGGCGCACGGCGTATTCGGCCTTGATGTCGGCTTCGATCGCTTCGCGCGTGTCGGCCGGCAGGTCCTTCAGGCGCGCGTACAGGTCGCCGATGCCGTTGTTCGGGTTGAAGCCGGCCTGCGCCAGCACGTCAGCGTGCTTCGCGAGCGCGTCGCGGTAGAACACCGACACGAAATGACCGAACAGGACCGGATCGGAGACCTTCATCATGGTCGCCTTCAGGTGCACCGAGAACAGCACGTCCTGCGCCTTCGCATCGGCGATCTGCGCTTCGATGAAGCTGCGCAGCGCGTTGCGGCTCATCACCGATGCGTCGATGACTTCACCGGCCTTCACGGCCGTCTTTTCCTTCAGCACCTTCTTCGCGCCGTCGGCCGTCGTGAGTTCGATCTTCACGCTGCCGGCATCGGCGATCAGCGCCGACTTCTCGCTGCCGTAGAAGTCGCCTTCGCTCATGTGCGCGACGTGCGCCTTCGACGTGGCCTTCCATGCGCCCATCTTGTGCGGATGCTTGCGTGCGTAGTTCTTGACCGACAGCGGCGCGCGGCGGTCGGAGTTGCCTTCGCGCAGCACCGGGTTCACCGCGCTGCCCTTGATCTTGTCGTAGCGGGCCTTGACCGCCTTCTCTTCGTCCGTCGACGGATCTTCCGGATAGGCCGGCAGCTTGTAGCCCTGCGCCTGCAGTTCGGCGATCGCGGCCTTGAGCTGCGGCACCGATGCGCTGATGTTCGGCAGCTTGATGATGTTCGCTTCCGGCTTCAGCGTGAGCTGGCCCAGTTCGGCCAGATCGTCGGCACCCTTCTGCTCGGGCGGCAGGACGTCTGCGAATGCCGCGATGATGCGGCCGGCGAGCGAGATGTCGCGCGTTTCGACGGCGACGCCGGACGAGCGCGTGAAGGCCTTGACGATCGGCAGCAGCGAATAGGTCGCGAGCGCGGGCGCTTCGTCAGTGAGGGTGTAGATGATCTTGGGCGAAGTGGACATGGTCGATGCGTTGCTACTTGAAAATTTGGACTGGGAGCGCCGGCGGGTAACCGGCGGGGAGCGACCGGGTCGGTCGCGAAAGGGGCGCGCCGGCTCAGCCGGGCGGTGGTGTTGCGAGGGCCGTCATGTTCTACCTTGCAGGGGCTCCGGGCCGCATCGCGGCGCCGCGGCCCGCATGCCGGACCGCCCTGCCAACAAACCTGCCATCCACGAAACGCTCCGGCGCCGGCAGTAGGCGCCGGGGCGGCCGGACACGCGCCGGCCCACCCCGGAAGGGGACTTACATGTTCTCGATCAGCACTTCACCGAAGCCCGAGCACGACACCTGCGTCGCACCTTCCATCAGGCGCGCGAAGTCGTATGTGACGCGCTTCTGCAGGATCGACTTCTCCATCGCGGCGATGATCGTGTCGGCTGCTTCCGTCCAGCCGAGGTGGCGCAGCATCATTTCCGCCGACAGGATCTCGGAACCGGGGTTCACGTAATCCTTGCCCGCGTACTTCGGCGCGGTGCCGTGGGTCGCTTCGAACATCGCAACCGAATCCGACAGGTTCGCACCCGGCGCGATCCCGATGCCGCCGACCTGCGCGGCCAGCGCGTCGGAGATGTAGTCGCCATTCAGGTTCAGCGTGGCGATCACGTCGTATTCCGCCGGGCGCAGCAGGATCTGCTGCAGGAACGCATCGGCGATCGAATCCTTGATCACGATCTCGTTGCCCGTCTTCGGGTTCTTCACACGCATCCACGGGCCGCCGTCGATCAGCTCGCCGCCGAATTCCTTCTGCGCGAGCGCGTAGCCGGCATCACGGAACAGGCCTTCCGTGAACTTCATGATGTTGCCCTTGTGCACCAGCGTGACCGACTTGCGATCGTTGTCGATCGCGTACTGGATCGCCTTGCGCACGAGACGCTCGGTGCCTTCGGTCGACACGGGCTTGACGCCGATCCCCGAGGTTTCCGGGAAGCGGATCTTCTTCACGCCCATCTCGTCCTGCAGGAACTTGATCACCTTCTTCGCCTGCTCGGAGCCCGCGGCCCATTCGATGCCTGCGTAGATGTCTTCCGAGTTCTCGCGGAAGATCACCATGTCGATCTTTTGCGGCTCGCGCACCGGCGACGGCACGCCCTTGAAGTACTGCACCGGGCGCAGGCACACGTACAGGTCGAGTTCCTGGCGCAGCGCGACGTTCAGCGACCGGATGCCGCCGCCGACCGGGGTCGTGAGCGGCCCCTTGATCGACACCACGTATTCCTTGAGCACCTGCAGCGTTTCGTCCGGGAGCCACACGTCCGGGCCGTACACCTTCGTCGCCTTCTCGCCCGCGAAGATCTCCATCCAGTGGATCTTGCGCTTGCCCTTGTAGGCATGCGCGACCGCCGCGTCGACGACCTTGATCATGACCGGCGTGATATCGAAGCCCGTACCGTCGCCTTCGATATAGGGAATGATCGGCTGATCGGAAACGTTGAGCGAGAAGTCCTTGTTGACGGTGATCTTGTCACCGCCTTCCGGAACCTTGATGTGCTGATACGGCATGATCGACTCCAGTGACGTGGCTGAGCAGGTGATGCTGGTCGAAGCTGCGCGCGCGGCGGGGGCGCGGCATGGCCACCCCGTGACGGCAACAGCGAGCCGCTATTCTAGCGCCCCAACCGGGCACTTCGGCATGAAGCGCGGCACTGCGTATCAAGACCCCACTTATGTCTTATATAAGACAGAGGACTTGCCGTTCCGTATTATGCATTAAGATTCCGCCATTTGCCATAGACCGCCCGCCCCCGCTTCCCGCGGCCCGCCGGGCGGACGCCCCGCCATGAACCTGATCGCCCTCAACAAGCCGTTCGGCACGATTTGCCAGTTTTCCGCGCACGAGACGCGCCCGTCGCTCGGCGACTGGGTAAAAACGCCCGGCGTCTACGCGGCCGGCCGGCTGGACGCGGACAGCGAGGGCTTGCTGCTGCTCACCGACGACGGCGCGCTGCAGGCGCGCATCGCCGAACCGCGCCACAAGCTCGTCAAGCGCTACTGGGCACAGGTCGAGGGTGCGCCCGGCCCCGCCGACCTGAAGGCGCTCGCGCGCGGCGTCGACCTCGGCGACTACGTGACGCGCCCATGCCGCGCCGAATTCATCGAACCGCCCGACACGCTGTGGCCGCGCAACCCGCCGATCCGCTACCGCGCCGCGATCCCGACGACGTGGATCGAGCTGGCGATCACCGAAGGCAAGAACCGGCAGGTGCGCCGGATGACGGCGGCCGTCGGCTTCCCGACGTTGCGCCTGGTGCGCGTCGGCGTCGGAGCGCTGGATATATTCGCGCTCGGCATTGCACCGGGAGAAACAATCGCGCTGCCGCCGCGCGCGCCGTGGGACGGTTTCGCGCCCGCCGGATGACGAATTCGCGACGGGCGAATTTTTCGTCATCTTTTTCGTCAACCGCCTGCGAAGATCGCGCGTTAAACCACGCAGATGCCAACCTTAGCTATCCGGCATTGGCAGCCGAACCCGTGTTTGCGTCACGAAAGCGACGTTTTAATCGAATACGATTCGGCGCCCGCAGCGCAATGAGAAATTTCTCGAAGCGTCTGTCAACCGAAAGGTGGATGGCACCGTTAGACGACATGACTCCTATTGCCGGGTCATTTGGTTAATTAACTAAAGCTGAGGAACACAACATGAACAAACTGATCGCCGCTCTGGTCGCTGGCCTCTTCGCAACGGCTGCTTTCGCACAAGCATCGGCTCCGGAAGCTGCTCCGGCAGCTGCTGAAGCTGCTTCGGCACCGGCTAAGCACGCTGCTAAGAAGCACCACGCAGCTAAGAAGCACCACAAGGCATCGAAGAAGGCTGCAGCAAGCGACGCAGCAGCACCGGCAGCTGCTTCGAACTAAGTAAGCTTGCTGTAATAACGCAGTCAAGAACACGCAGTCTTGCCGTTCTTACGGCGTTGAAAGGCAGATCACCGCAAGGCGATCTGCCTTTTTCTTTTGTGTGCCCGCCGGTGCGCATCGCGTACCATGCGGGTCTCGTTTTCCAGATAGGAGCCTTGCTGTGCAATTCTCCCTGCGCTCGTCGCTCGGCCGCCTTGCGCGCGCCGCCGTGTTTCCCGCCGCGCTCGCCGTCCTCGCGCTCGGCATGCAGGCCGCCAGCGCGCAAGTGCCCCCTGGCGCCAAGCAGCCGAGCGAATTCCCGCGCGTGAAGCTGCGCGCCGGCATGTACGTGATCGACGCGGCCGTCGCCGCGAACGACCCCGACCGCGAACAGGGGCTGATGTACCGTTCGCAGCTCGCGCCGAACGAAGGCATGCTGTTCGTGTTCAACGAGAACGCGGTGCACTGCTTCTGGATGAAGAACACGCTGATCCCGCTGTCGATCGCGTTCATCCGCGCGGACGGCACGATCACCGACATCGACGAGATGAAGGCCGAGACGACCGACAACCACTGCCCGCGCAACAACGGCGTCTACGCGCTCGAAATGAGCAAGGGCTGGTTCGCAGCGAAGGGCATCAAGCCCGGCATGAAGCTCGAAGGGCTGCCGAAGGCCCAGTAACGGCCATTGCCGCGGCGTCGCGCCGCGCATCGACCGAAGCCGGCCGCCCGTTGCGCGCCGGCTTTTTTTTCGCCCGCCGGCAGTGGCACCCGGCTTGATTCCGCCCGTGCTGGCCGCATCTGCAAAAGCCACGCGCAAGCGCTATGCTTTAAGTCTCGCTAGTCCAGCCCGGGCCGGCCCCGCCGGCCCGCTTACGATCCGAACCTAAGGAGGTTCACGTGCCCCGCAAAACCCCCATCGAGCGCTATCGCAATATCGGGATCAGCGCTCACATCGATGCCGGCAAAACCACGACGACCGAACGCATCCTGTTTTACACCGGCGTGAGCCACAAGATCGGTGAAGTGCACGACGGCGCGGCCACGATGGACTGGATGGAGCAGGAGCAGGAACGCGGCATCACGATCACGTCGGCGGCGACCACGGCCTTCTGGAAGGGCATGGCCGGCAATTATCCGGAGCACCGGATCAACATCATCGACACGCCCGGGCACGTCGACTTCACGATCGAAGTCGAGCGCTCGATGCGCGTGCTCGACGGCGCGTGCATGGTCTACGACTCGGTCGGCGGCGTGCAGCCGCAGTCTGAAACCGTCTGGCGCCAGGCCAACAAGTACAAGGTGCCGCGCATCGCGTTCGTCAACAAGATGGACCGCATCGGCGCCGATTTCTTCCGCGTGCAGCGGCAGATCGGCGAGCGCCTGAAAGGCGTCGCCGTGCCGATCCAGATTCCGATCGGCGCGGAAGATCATTTCCAGGGCGTCGTCGATCTCGTGAAGATGAAGGCGATCGTGTGGGACGACGAAAGCCAGGGCGTGAAGTTCGCGTACGAGGACATCCCCGCGAACCTGGTCGAGCTTGCGCACGAATGGCGCGAGAAGATGGTCGAGGCCGCGGCGGAAGCGAGCGAGGAACTGCTCGAGAAGTACCTGCACGACCATGAATCGCTGACCGAGGACGAAATCAAGGCCGCGCTGCGCAAGCGCACGATCGCGAACGAGATCGTGCCGATGCTGTGCGGCAGCGCGTTCAAGAACAAGGGCGTGCAGGCGATGCTCGACGCAGTGATCGACTACCTGCCGTCGCCGGTCGACGTGCCGGCCATCCTCGGCCACGACTTCGCCGATCCGGAAAAGCCGGCGGAACGTCATCCGAGCGATGACGAGCCGTTCTCGTCGCTCGCGTTCAAGATCATGACCGACCCGTTCGTCGGCCAGCTGATCTTCTTCCGTGTGTATTCGGGTGTCGTCGAATCGGGCGACACGGTGCTCAACGCGACCAAGGACAAGAAGGAACGGCTCGGCCGGATCCTGCAGATGCACGCGAACGAGCGCAAGGAGATCAAGGAAGTGCGCGCGGGCGACATCGCGGCGGCCGTCGGCCTGAAGGAAGCGACCACCGGCGACACGCTGTGTGATCCGGCCAAGCCGATCATCCTCGAGAAGATGGAGTTCCCGGAGCCGGTGATCTCGCAGGCGGTCGAGCCGAAGACGAAGGCCGACCAGGAAAAGATGGGCCTCGCGCTGAACCGCCTCGCGCAGGAAGATCCGTCGTTCCGCGTGCAGACCGACGAAGAATCCGGCCAGACGATCATTTCGGGGATGGGCGAGCTCCACCTCGAAATCCTGGTCGACCGGATGAAACGCGAATTCGGCGTCGAAGCGACGGTCGGCAAGCCGCAGGTCGCGTATCGCGAGACGGTGCGCACCACGGCGTCCGACGTCGAAGGCAAGTTCGTCAAGCAGTCGGGTGGCCGCGGCCAGTACGGCCACGCGGTGATCACGCTCGAACCGAACCCGGGCAAGGGCTACGAGTTCCTCGACGAGATCAAGGGCGGCGTGATTCCGCGCGAATTCATCCCGGCCGTCGACAAGGGCATCACCGAGACGCTGAAGAGCGGCGTGCTCGCGGGCTACCCGGTCGTCGACGTGAAGGTGCACCTGACGTTCGGCTCGTACCACGACGTCGACTCGAACGAAAACGCGTTCCGGATGGCCGGCTCGATGGCGTTCAAGGAAGCGATGCGCAAGGCGAAGCCCGTGCTGCTCGAGCCGATGATGGCCGTCGAGGTCGAGACGCCCGAGGAATTCATGGGCAACGTGATGGGCGACCTGTCGAGCCGGCGCGGCATCGTGCAGGGGATGGAAGACATCGCGGGTGGCGGCGGCAAGCTCGTGCGCGCCGAAGTGCCGCTTGCGGAAATGTTCGGCTATTCGACGTCGCTGCGCTCGGCCACGCAGGGCCGCGCGACCTACACGATGGAGTTCAAGCAGTACGCGGAAACGCCGGCCAACGTATCGGAAGGCGTGATCAGCGCGAGAGTGAAGTAAGCGCAGCGCGCTCGCGCGCTGTCGCATGCAGGCAAGGCCCGTCCGGTTCCGGACGGGCTTTTTTTCGTCCGCTGCGCACGGTGCACGGCTTTTTGATCGGCACGCCCGGCAATTTTTTCGCGTGACACAATGCATCGCGATTCGTCAGATGGAACCGTCCCGATGCCGTCCACCCCTGCCCTGCGCCGCCTGCTGATCCTCTATGCCGGCCTGATCGCCGCGAATGCCGCTGTCTGGCTGTGGGCGCTCGCGGTGCTGCACGATCATCCGCTGCTGCTCGGCACCGCCGCGATCGCGTATGGGCTCGGCTTGCGCCATGCGGTCGATGCCGACCATATCGCGGCGATCGACGTCGCGACGCGCAAGCTGATGCAGGACGGCCAGCGCCCGGTGAGCGTCGGCCTGTTCTTCTCGCTCGGCCATTCGACGATCGTGATCGCCGCGACGCTCGGCATCGCGCTCACCGCGTTCGCGCTGCGCGACCGGTTCGATGCGTTCCGCGAGATCGGCGGCACGATCGGCACGGCGGTGTCAGCCACCTTCCTGCTCGTGCTCGCGTGCGTGAACCTGGTGATCCTGCGCGATCTGTGGCGGCGCTATCGCGGCACGCACGGGCACGGGCACACGCACGATGCCACGCATGTGCACCGTCCTGCCGGGCTCGTGTCCCGGCTGCTGCGTCCGCTGTTCCGGTTCGTGTCGAAAAGCTGGCACATGTATCCGGTCGGCGTGCTGTTCGGGCTGGGTTTCGATACTGCAACCGAAATCGGCCTGCTCGCGATCGCGGCCGCGCAGGCGAGCCAGGGGCTGCCGGTCTATACGGTGATGCTGTTTCCCGCGCTGTTCACGGCCGGCATGACGCTGATCGATTCAACCGACAACGTGCTGATGATTCATGCGTATGGCTGGGCGATGGACGATCCGCAGCGCAAGCTGCTCTACAACGCGAGCATCACGTTCGTGTCGGCGGCCGTCGCGATCGCGATCGGCGGGATCGAGGCCGCCGGCCTGCTCGCGGACAAGCTGTCGCTGACGGGCCCGGTGCGCGATGCGCTCGACGCGGTCGGCGACCGCTTCGGCACGATCGGCTATGGCATCGTCGCGCTGTTTCTCGTCTGCTGGATCGCGTCGATCCTGTTCCACCGCTGGCAGCGCGCGGCCGACGCGCCGGCGCGCTGAACTTAGCTCAGACGTTTCATTCCGGAAACAAAATTCCCCCCAAAAACGTTGCATGCGCCGTCGCGCGCCTGCGTGCGCCTTGTGCGACGGGCGTAAGCGGCCGGTGGCACGAATCTCGCAGATAGGGATTCTGCACGGCGGGCCCGCATGCCGTTCCGCGATCTCGGCTGGCGTCCAGCGCCCGCCCGAAAGCGATCGGCTGCCGACAGGACTACGAACCTTTACTGGCCCCCTGCACCACACGTAGATCGCCGCGCGGCGACGAGGCATCGCGCGCATGGGGAGGCCATGATGCTCAAGACGAAACAACCGTTCCGTACGCCGGGACGGCGCTATCGCGCAACCTTGTTCGCCGCAGCCGCGTTCGCGTGTTGCTGCTCGTATGCCGTCGCGCAGGATGCGACACCGGACTCCGCGGCCGATGCAGTTGCCAACGCGGACGCCATCATGACGCTGGTCGACGACGCTTCGCCTTGCGCAGCCAATCCGGCTGCGTGCGCGGTGCACGTCTTCGCCGGTGGTCGTGCCGGCGGCAATGGCAATGGCAGCGGCGGCAGCCCCGGTAGCGGAAATGGCAATGGCAGCGGCAGTGGCAACAACGGGAACGGTACCGTCGGACCTGCTGGCGTCGGTGGAACGACGAGCGGAACATCCGGCGGTACGAGTGGTTCGGGTGGCTCGGGCCGCGGAGGGAATGCGTCTGGCACCGGGGGTTCGGGTGGTGGTTCTTCGGGTGGTGGTTCTTCGGGTGGTGGTTCTTCGGGTGGTGGCACTTCCGGTGGTGGCACTTCCGGTGGTGGCACTTCCGGTGGCGGTACTTCCGGTGGCGGTACTTCGGGCGGAGGCACTTCCGGTGGCGGTACTTCCGGTGGCGGTACTTCGGGCGGAGGCACTTCCGGTGGCGGCACTTCGGGCGGAGGCACTTCCGGTGGCGGTACTTCGGGCGGAGGCACTTCCGGTGGCGGTACTTCAGGCGGAGGCACTTCCGGTGGCGGCACTTCCGGTGGCGGTACTTCAGGCGGAGGCACTTCCGGTGGCGGCACTTCCGGTGGCGGCACTTCGGGCGGAGGCACTTCGGGTGGCGGCACTTCGGGCGGAGGCACTTCGGGTGGCGGCACTTCGGGCGGAGGCACTTCGGGCGGAGGCACTTCGGGCGGAGGCACTTCGGGTGGCGGCACTTCGGGCGGAGGCACTTCCGGTGGCGGTACTTCAGGCGGAGGCACTTCCGGCGGCGGCACCTCCGGCGGTGGAGGTCACGGCGGACACGGTGGCCACGGCGGTGGTGGCGATGGTGACGGCGGTGGTCACGGCAACGGCGGCCATGGCGACGGTGATGGCGGTGGTCACGGCAATGGCGGCCATGGCGACGGTGATGGCGGTGGTCACGGCAATGGCGGCCATGGCGACGGTGATGGCGGTGGTCACGGCAATGGCGGCCATGGCGACGGTGATGGCGGTGGTCACGGCAATGGCGGCCATG